>CALXNX010000027.1 GCA_944389865.1 uncultured Succinivibrionaceae bacterium | reverse complement strand
ATCAAATGGTAATACAGCCGGAATGGAATGATTGCTGTTATCGAGTTTTCCTTACTGCTCTGTCTGTTCTCATACTCGATAATGTACGCTGAACCCAAGCAAAACGCAATATGTCAGGATGCCATTCATCCCCACCCTGGAAGAGGATGGGGACTTCTGGCATCATACTGTTAAAAACTTCTTTGGACCTGTTTTTGCAGATAAATAAGCGAAAACGGCCGTTTGCGCGCCCCTCAGTCTGAAAAAAGTCAAAATTTTTGTTGCAAAGCAAAAATCTATGTGTAAAATAAGCACCGTCCTGAGGCACTGAGCTTCGCGACAAACAAAAATTTATCAAGTCCAATGGTGAGATGTCCGAGTGGCTGAAGGAGCACGCCTGGAAAGCGTGTATAGGTGAATAGCCTATCGCGGGTTCGAATCCCGCTCTCACCGCCATAACCAACCGAAAATTTCCAACCTGAAAATTTCCAACCTGAAAATTTCCAACCTGAAAATTTCCAACCTGAAAATTTCCAACCTGAAAATTTCCAAACTAGCCGAAAATTTCCAAACTAGGTAAAATCAGCGATCGCCCGCTGCAAATCCTCACCATGCGGTTTGAGTGCAGCAGTCGTTCTGTCAGCCTCAGCTAATCCTGCCTCATAGTGCGAGATTGGAGCTTTTACTCCGAACAGTTTAAAGCTGTCTTCCTGCTTTTTGGACAGCTGATCTACTACGTATTCATGGTGAGCGCTGAAGTAATACTCCTTGATGCCGCGCAGATCGTCCAGGATGGCGCCGATGCTGTGATGCGGCAGGCTGTCTGCGCCGTTCTGCTCTTTAAACTGCGTTACTCTCCGGTCTAAGAAGCTGTTAATGATCACAGCAAGGAAAGCAATGAAGCATTTGCCCTGCAGGCTTTCTTCGGTGCTGACGCGCAGCCGCTTAATTTCCATGCGATCTTTCAGCGTCTTAAAGTTGGCCTCAATGTTCTGGCGATTGATGTAGGCGTCAAAGGCAATGTCAGCTTTTTTAACGGTGTCGGAGACGGCGAGAAAAATCCCGCAGCAGCTCATCCTCTGCTGATATTGGGCTTTATCCAGCAGCAGGTGCTTATGCCGGCCATCCCCCGCAGTTTTGAAGACGCCGTTTTCATTATGCAGGAAGTTATTCAGCATGAACAGCTTATTCTCCGGCGTCAAAGAACGGCCGGCCCAATAGTCTTTCTCCACTTCCTTCAAACGCTTCTGATAGGCCGCAGCCTGATCACCGGCAGCCGCTTTATTGTAGAAGACGTGTGCATAGGCCCGGCGGCCATAAAACTCGACCGGCTTCTTTGCCGTGTAGACGTCCTGACCGCAGTGCAGGCTGAAAAGATTATCAGCCGCCATTGCGGCCTGAGCCTCCATAATGCAGCTCTTATAGGAGCTGCAGCGCTCAAAGGGCACGCAGATCACAAAGTGATAGCCTTTTTCGCAGATCGCTTTCATGTTGTCGGCGCTGAAGAAGCCGCGGTCGGCCACGGCCACAAAGGAGTGCACTCCAAGGTTAAGCAGCTTCTCAAACACCGTGGTACAGGTGATCATGTCGGGGATGGAGCCGTTAAAGACCTGAAAATACAGCGGGCGATAAGTCTTCTCGTCGGTTACGAACATGACATTGAGCAGGGGAAGATCTTCGCCCTGCTTATTTAAGCCGTACTGAGCTTCTTCAAGCTGAGCGTATGTGGAAATGGAGGTCGAATCCAGCGCCCAGAAGCGTTCATTGGACAGGTAATGCCCGGCAGTCAGTCTTTTCAGATAGTCGGCAAAATACTCACTGCACTTGTCTGCGGTGATGGACTGCAGCAGGCGGGTGACTTGGGAAGGGTAGAGTTTGCCGCTGCAGGGCAGCTTCACTTCATCTGCGAAGATGGAAAAGCGCTCAGCCTTGGCATCCGGCTCCAGCACCATGTAGAAGGCAAAGGACAAAATCTCCTCCCAGCTGTCAGGGAAAACATCCTTGAGCGCCTCCAGCATGGGATCGCGCGCCGTCAGATTCTCCAGCAGATAGGTGGCGCCGATGCTGCGCACCCGTATGACCGGATTCGGCGGCAGCACTGCTTCAGGGTTTTTAGGCTTGATTTCAAGCACGAACTTATTTTTATCAGAGCAGCTGCGAACCACATTGAAGTTTTTTAAGTCCGGAAAGAGCCTGTAGAAGCTGTCATCAAAATTGACAGGCCCTATCCCATCGGAGCTGTCTATCCGGCCGACAGTATGAGCGTCGGTCTTAACCGCGAGTTTGCCCTTTCCAGATTTCTTCTCTACCCACTTATTTTTGTAAGTCCGGGCATAGGTATAGCCTCCGGCCTTAACGAAATACAGCTTAGGGAGCTGGGGAAGTGATTCAGACATGGCTTCTGCCTCCTGCCAGGTAAAGTACTTTACCTAGTAAAAAGAACAAAATCAAGAGCGGCAAGAGCAAAAAGCTCGTAAATAAGCCAAATCTGAGATTACCTCAGCGAGGGGTGGCAATAGACTTTACCTAGACTGCAAATTTTCGGTTATCACACCCGTGAGTTCATTTACGACAATCATGTGACTGAGCTTATCCGCCACACCGTGGAATATATCCGCACGCAGCGCCTCGGCAGCCTGATCCTGCATATCAATGCGCAGACGCAGGCCAATGTGGCTCAAATTACCGCCGCCACGCCCTGCTGGAACAGACATGATCGCCTGCAGGTGATGCAACGCAATTTAAAGATGCTCCGTCATCCTTGGTACACGCAGTACGCCCCTTTACAGCAGCTGTGCCTGAAGATCCTGCGCCATGAGCAATTGAAATACGGGCAAAGCTCACACGAAATTTACGGCGTGCTTTTTGATATCTCGTGGCTGTGGGAGGAATATCTCAACACTCTGCTTAAGCCCTTAGGCTTCAAACACCCGCAAAACCGGACAAAAAGCGGAAGGATTTATCTGGGAATTAAGACTGACGGCGAGAAGGTGCTGCCGCGCTACCCGGACTTTTATGCTGAAGATCTCAGCATGATCATCGACGCCAAATACAAACAGAAGCTCGATGAGATCTCCGACGTCAATCAAATCATCACCTACATGTACCGGCTCAAAGGCTTGACCGGCATGTTCGTGCTCCCGGATACTGGGGTCCATACAGAGTACCGCCTGCATGGATACGGTGACGATGATGACGCCCTGCTCATCAAGCATTATCTGCCCATCCCGGCCGCGGCTGCGAGCTTTGAGGATTTTACCCGGCAAATCCAACCGGCCGAGCAGGCTTTTATCTCCCAAGTTGATCGCCGCACGGCGAAGCTGCAGCAAGCAGGCTGAGTTAAGCGCTAAGCTGCGCTTTAACCAATTTCTCCAGCTCGTGCGGCTGCAGATAAGCAATCATCTCCTGCGAAACCAGCTGCCCGTCCTTGAACCACAAGAGACTCGGGATGGTCTGCACATTGTATCTGTCATCCACGCCTGCGGCTTTGTCCACGTCCACAATGGCAAGGGTAAACCGCAGCCGCCCCTCCAGCTCCTTTAAGCGCGGCTCCTGCACCCGGCAGTACGGGCACCACGGCGCGGTAAAGAGCGCGGCCGCCAGACCGTCCGCACCGAGCACCTGTTCATCAAAGACCGCAGCGCTGTTAATTTCAACTATCATGTTATGCTCCTGAAACAATACAGGGCCCATGCACTGCACAGACCCTGCTTAAATTCGTGATCCCGCGCCCTCAGTTCAGGCGCAAAGCGGCGTACATCGAATTAGATGTACTTAAAGCCGATTTCCTTGATCTTCTCGGACCAAATCTTCGGACCCACGGCATGAATGTTGTTGCCCTGTGCATCCACGGCCACGGTGACCGGCATATCGACCACCTTGAACTCATGAATAGCTTCCATGCCTAAGTCCTCAAAAGCCAGCACCTTAGCGCTCTTAATGGCCTTAGAGACTAAGTAGGCAGCGCCGCCGGTGGCCATCAGGTAGGCAGCGCCGTGCTTCTTGATGGACTCGACTGCCGCAGGACCGCGCTCGGACTTGCCGATCATGCCGAAGAGGCCGGTCTTGGACAGCATGGTCTCCACAAACTTATCCATGCGGGTGGAGGTGGTAGGACCGGCCGGGCCCACAACCTCATCACCTACAGCAGGCACAGGGCCTACGTAGTAGATCATCTTGCCGTGGAAATCCACGCCGTCAGGCAGCGGCTCGCCCTTGGCGATCATGTCGCAGATGCGCTTATGGGCAGCGTCGCGGCCGGTTAAGATGGTGCCGGTGAGCAGCAGAGTATCGCCCATCTTCCAAGTGGCAATCTCTTCCTTAGTTAAGGTATCGAGGTTGACGCGCTTCACGTCAGCGGAGGAGCCGCCGATCTGAATATCCGGATAATCATCTAAAGAAGGCGGATCGAAGTGCGCAGGTCCAGTGCCGTCCAGCTCAAAATCGATGTGACGGGTAGCGGCGCAGTTCGGGATAATGGTGGTAGCCTTAGATACAGCATGGCAGGGATAGCTCTTGACCTTAACATCGAGCACGGTAGTAACGCCGCCTAAGCCCTGAGCGCCGATTCCCAAGCGATTGATCTTATCGTAGAGCTCCAGACGCAGCTCTTCGTCAGCGTTCTTCGGGCCGCGGGCGATCAGTTCCTGAATATCGATCGGATCGTTTAAGGCTTCCTTGGCTAAAATCGCGGATTTCTCCGGAGTTCCGCCGACGCCGATGCCGATGATGCCGGGAGGGCACCAGCCCGCACCCATCTGCGGGATCTCGGACAGCACCCAATCAACGATAGAGTCGGACGGATTCAGCATCTTTAAGTGAGTCTTGTTCTCAGACCCGCCACCCTTAGCTGCGATCGCCACCTCAACCTTGTCGCCCTTGATCATTTCGATATGCACTACGGCCGGGGTATTGTCCTTGGTATTCACGCGCTTGCCTGCCGGGTCAGCCAGCACGGACTTTCTTAACGGATTGGTGGGGCAGCAGTAAGCTCTTCTAGTGCCTTCATCAACCATTTCCTGCACGGTCATATCGCCTTCAAAGCGCACGTCCATGCCGATCTTAACAAAGCAGGTGACTGCGCCGGTGTCCTGGCAGAGCGGGCGATGTCCGATGGCGCACATCCTGGAGTTCACCAAAATCTGAGCGATGGCGTTCTTAGCAGAGGGATTCTGCTCTAACTCGTAGGCTCTTACCATGGCCTTTAAGAAATCGCGCGGATGATAGTAAGAAATGAACTGCAGCGCTTCATAAATGGAGTCGATGAAGTCCTGCTGCTTAATAACGGTGGTCATAGTGCTAATCCTTATCAAATAAAAATGAGGTCGCGGACTGCGCAGTAAGCGCGTGCACGTACAGCAAAAATTATAGCGGGACCGCATCCTTTTGGCATCACAAAATTAAAATTTACTGCGCTAAAACAAAGTACCGCAGGCCCCTGCAGTGTTGTCAGACGCAAAAAAACCTGCCCAAAGCCCACATATTTTGGCTAAACTAAACACAAAGGCAAAACTGCCGTTAATTAATAAACAGTTTTCGCAGCATCAGCAAATAAGGCAGCGTTTATGTTCATCACGGTAGCAGTAATTCTCATCGTCCTCGCGACGTTCATGCTCATCATATACAATATGTATGTTGATTATGCCGCCCGGCGTGAGTCCGATCTGCGCATGATGGTCAATCAAGCGCGCAACCTTATCAGCGAAACAGAAGAAATGCTGTTAAATCAAGCGCAGATCCCCTTCTCGCGCGTACTGATCCTGATCCTGCGCCACCGCATTTTAAACGCGCTCAAAAAACTTAAAGCTGATCCCCATGCCAAGCATATTGATGAGAAGATCATTGAGCAGCAGCGTATCATTAATGAAGTCACACAGAACTATAAAGAAGACTTAGCCTTCCGCCCGCCTGAGAATGACGCGGTGGCCGTAGCGCAGCTGCGCGAAATCCGCAGGCTGCGCAAAATTATCTATAACGAAATGCGCGCCGGCAATCCGGTCGATCCGGTCAACTGTCAGAAAGAAGATCGCCGCCTGCAGCTTTTAGTGCTGAAGGTAAACATCTCCAACTTAATTCAGCGTACCTTAGATTTAAAGCGCATGCATCAGGTAGGCTCGTGCCGGCAGCTGGTGGAAAAAGGTCTTGATGTCATCAAAAAGTCCCCCATTAAGGACAATTGGCTGGACGAAAAAGCGCTGACCTTAACGCAGATCCTGGTGGATATTGATAAGGAACTCAAAGAGAAAAATCGGCAGCAGGATGCGCAGCGCGGCGCGGATGAAGAGAGCAAGAAGGAGCTGGATGAGCTCTTTGGAGATAAGAAGAAGTGGTAGCGGCTGCCCTGTGATCTGGGGCGTAAACGGCGGTGCTGCTCATTGCAGCGCCGATTTCCATGCTGTTATACTGACTGCGAGTAAAGGCAATAATTTGGCTTAAGTTTCTTTTCTGCCTGCTGAGCTTGGTGCGGTATGGGCTGAGAGTATTTTTGCGCCTATGATTTATGATAAGGATAATTAATTATGGAAAGTCCCAATACCGTCATGCTGGAGCGCATCAAAAAGCTGATGGCGCTGTCGCAGAGCTCCAATCCCAATGAGGCCGCCATCGCGCTGCGCCGCGCGCAGAAGCTGATGGAAGAGCATCAGATCAGCCTCGATGACATCTCTTTAAGCGAAATTCAGGAACAGACTGAAGAAATCCTGCCGCCGCTGCGCGATCGCGTGCTCTTTACCTATTTGGCCGCCATTATCGGCCGCTCCTTTGGGCTTGATTATTTCTTCACCAAAAAAGGCAGCAGCTATAAGACCGTAAGCTTCATCGGACCCAAAAGCCGCCTGGAGACCGCCTGCTATACCTTTACCATTCTGGCCCGCCATGCGGTGGAAGTGAAAAAACAGTACGCCAAGCAGGCCAAGGCGCAGTCGCTCGCCCGCATTGAAGCATATGTAGCCAATGCCTCTCCCATGACGGTGGTGGATGAATGCGCTTCTTACGGCTATGATTTTCAGGCTTATATTAGATCGCGCGTCAATACTGAATCCCGCCGCAATACCAAGGCCTATATTCAGGGCTGGCTGCGTTCGGTGCATGAGAAGGTCATTGATTTTGCGCAGGACGATGAGGAGAGCAGGCTCATCGAAAGCTATATACGCCAGCATCACCCCAATTTAGGCACCATCCGCGGGCGCAAATCCTACTTTACGCAGGATCAGCTCAACGCCTTTACGCAGGGCCGCAAGGACGGCAAGGACGGCTTTGATCTCTATCATGGGGTGAAAGGAGCCCCGGGAAGCGAGAAGCTGGGATACTCCGGCTGATCTCTTTGTCCTGAGGATCTGATCTTTTGACCGCAGCGGCAGGACGCGCCGCTGTGCGCTCTCTGCGGACTTAAAAACTTAAGGTTCCTTGCGCTGCTGTTTCTGCACCCAGTGAAAAGCTTCCCACTGAAAGGCCTCGCGCTCACCGCGTCCAGTGATGACGATGGTGCCGCAGTGCACAAAGCCTAATTTTTTGAGCAGCTGCTGCATCGGCCCATTGGTGCAGCGAGTGTCGATGCGCAGATTTTTACAGCGCTCCTGCATATAGCGGATCATGAAGGTTCCGATACCCTGCCCGGAGTACGCAGCTACCCGATGCATCACCATATAGGGTTCATCATTGAGCCACCGGCCGTTGGTTATTACCTTGTAGTCATCATCATGATCAAAAACGGCAAAGGTGCCGACCACCCTGCCCTCACCGTCTATACAGACATGACTGGCCCCGGCTTTAATATCGCGGGCAAAATCCGCGGCGGACGGATAGCCGTCGCCCCACTGCTGGGCATTGCCGTGAGCTGCCATGAATGCCCGCGCGGCATCGGCTAAGGCGCACAGTGCCGGGATATCATCTTCAGTGCTCTTTCTAATGGTTAAAGGGCTGGACATGTTTATTCCTTTTTATTCTTTGCTGCCAGAATCGGCCACCATTTGGCGGAAGGTCCGGCAGGCTCTAAAAAGCTTAAAGGCACCTTCACCGACTGCAGCTGTTTGGCATCGGTACTCACCAGTCCCGGCGCAAAAAACAAGCGCAGCCCGTCCTCGACGATGATGAAGTTGCGCGGAGCGTATTCGGTAGCAGCCGCAATTACCGGCAGCATCGGGCTGCCATCAGCTGCGTAATGCTTCTCAATAAAGCGCGCAAGCAGCATCGCAGCCCCTTCCGGATCCTCAAACAGCTCATTGAAGGGCAGATTGCGCTCGCTCTCATTGTCAAAGTTGAAGGTCTCCACCATGCGGGTATCGGGCTTGTCCGCAAAGTACTGAAAGCTCAAAGCATAGAGAGTGGTAATGGGAGCGCTTTTATTCTGCAGAAAGAATAAGAACACGTTCTGATGGGCGTGCGGCATGCTGAAGGCGCTGAAATTGGGATCGTCAAAATCTATTTTGGCGCTCTGCTCCATGATAAGTTCGCGCTCAAAGCGGCGCGCAAAAAAATTGGACAGCCGGCTGCAGAAGCGCTCGGCGCGCGGATGACGGCACAAATTAGGCAGCTGCACCGTGGTATCCGTATAAGTGCGCGAAATGGTGATCTTATAGACCTCATTGTCCGCCCCCTGCGCGGACGCAGCAAACAGCATGCACGCTGCGCCGATCCCTAAAGCTGCCGCCAAAAATTTCTTCTGCAGATTAAACATCAAGCGCCCTCGCGTAAAGCTCATAGAGCTGATCAAATTTATACTGCGCATTGGCCGGGCTGGTGGAAGGCAGCGCGATGACCTCGGTTTTGACAGCGGCAAAATGCCGGTAAAAGAAGGTTTTGGCCAGGCCGCCGTTTAAGATTATGCGCTTAATGGACGTGTATCGGCTCAAAAGCCCCGGGATATCAGCCGGCACCGGATCTTTGATGCTGCTGTCCAGGGACCCCTGTCTTCTGCAGCCCTGGATCACGTCGTACAGGCCTAATTTAAGCTCCGCGGCTGCGGCTTTTTTATCTTCAAGCGTATGCAGTTCACGCCCGACTTTGCAGGAGACGATGGGCCACAGCCGATTGCGCGGATGGGCGTAGAAAAAGCCCTTCTCCAGCGATTTGACCGAGGGCATTGAGCCTAACAGCAGGATCTGCGCCCCCTCCGGGATAAAGGGCGGGAGGCCGTACTCAAAGACGTCAGCCATTAAGGAGCGCTCCTTTGAGCTTAATGATCTCATGCCCGCTTTCTGCTATCAGTGCGTGCACGTCCTTAAGCGCGATGTCGATGCTGTGATCATTGCGCAGCGGATGGCAGTTAATTAAGGGATATTGAGACAGTTCCACCGGCTCGGCATAACAGATCTCATGCCCCACATCGTTGAGAAGCGCCAGCGGGGTAACCATGCCCGGCGGCACCCCCATAAAACAGAGATCACTGACCCGGGCAAAGGAAAAGCGCGGCAGCTCCAGGGCGGAGGCTATGGCCTTTAAATCGGCATGGGCCTTTAAAGGCAGCGTGAAGAGTACCAGTTTGCCCTTCTTGGTGCGCAGGACCAAATTCTTGAGGATCTCGCCTTTCATTGCGGGGAAGAGATCATCACAGTCCCCCGACCCTACCGGCGGATGGGAATAGAGAGTATAAGGGATGTGCTTTGCCTTGAGCAGGTCAAGCAGCGCCTGAGGGTCGAGCATGATTGGTCCTAATCCTGACGGGAACTGTCCCCAGCCTGACGCTGCACGGACAGATTGAACAAGCCGAACACGCCGCCTGCTGTTAAGAGCAGCGTGACGCACAGCGCCTGCAGCAGATAAACACGCAGGGCTAAAAAGGCCCAGGTATAGTACGGCTGCCACCAAAAGGCCCCCGGCTCACTGAGGCTTGCGACCTTGAGGCCGGCAAAGGTGTTTTCAATCACCAAAGTCAGCACCCAGAATAAAAGAATGATGCAGCCAAGTCCCGGAATGTTTTTGCCTAAAGCTTTAAGCGCAGAGGATAAAGCAGTGCCGAAGGTCTGACCGTGAAGCTGCGCAAAGGTCAGCGCCCCGATGACGAAGATCAGCACTGTACCGGCTGCGGCGGCGCACAGCTGATAGAAAAAGAGCTGACGGCCCATGGCGGCAAGCAGTTGCTGCAGACTCTGACCGCCTGTCTGCGCGGCTGCTGCAGCGTCAGCCAGCACGCCCTGCTCGGCGCGCTGCAGCAGCCCCAGGATCAGCGCCGCTGCGGCAAGATAGAGCGCTGCGCTGAGCAGCAGCGTCTTAAAAGCGCCGAAGGAAGATCGTTCCGCAGCTGTCGGCTCTAAAGATGAAAATGATGCTGCAGAGGATGAGATTAAGTTTTTTCTCCGGCCGCGCTCTAAGATCCAGACGGCAGCCGGCGGACAGCATAAGGTCAGCGGCAGCCACAGGAAAAAGAGCAGTGGACAGAGAAAAAACTTAGGCAGCTGCGCGCAGCTGCCGGTAAGGCCCATGATCAGGGCCTTCAGAAAGCCCCCTACTCCGATAAAGCGGGGGCCTGCAGCCTCGTGACGCATTAGATGCTCATGCCCGAGGCTAATACCGCGATGATGATCATGATCTGCGGCGACAGAATGCGCAGGAACATGGTCAAAGGATACACGGTCGCATAACCCATGGAAGAAGCTTCCGGATTGGAATGCAGACCGTTGGCAAAGGCCAGAGCGGGAGGATCAGTAGCAGAACCTGCCAGCATGCCGCACAGCACCAGATAGTTGACCTTTGAAATCTTGAAGGCTAGGATGCCGACGATAAAGATCGGCAGGAAGGTGATGAGGGTAGCCCAGCACATCCAGGTAAAGCCCGGGCCTGCGGTCAGGGTCTGCCAGAAGCCTGAAGCTCCGGCGTTGATGCCGACTATGGACAGGAACAGCGTAATGCCCATCTCACGCAGCGCCGATAAACCGGCAGCCGGAATGTACCAATGCATCTTCTTGAAGGTCAGAGTCTCGCCAAAGCGTGACAGCAGAATAGCCATTACCAGCGGACCGCCGGCTACACCCAGCTTCATCGGGGCCGGCACGCCGGACACCGGAATAGGAATGGAACCCAATAAGATGCCTAAGATGAGGCCGATGAAGATCGGCAGCATCGGAACCTTATGCAGTTCAGCGTTGGAGTTGCCGACCACCTTGCCTGCAGCCTTGATGGCAGCATCCTCACCGACCACGTTTAAGATATCGCCGAACTGCAGCTTCATATCCGGGGTCGGAATGAACTGCACGCCGGCTCTGATTAAGCGGGAAACCACTAAATCAAAACGGGTATCGAGACTTAAGGAGCCTAAAGGGCGGCCGTAAAGGTGCGAGTTGGTAACCACTAAGCGCTGCACGGAGATATGCGTGCCGCGGGTGGTTAAAAGCTCTGCCGACGGCTTGCCGATAAGCTTGGAGATTTTGCCGACATTGGCCGGGACGCCGACTAAGTGCACAGTATCATTTTCCTGCAGCACTAAGTCATGATGCGGGACCAGGAGTTCAGCGCCGCGCTTGACGCGCGAAATCACCACCGAGCCGTCCTTGACGCCGGGGATCTCGTCAATGGTCCTGCCGAAATACTCAGCATTGACCAGCTTGACATTGGCGGTAGAGATGGTGGGCTGACCTTGAGCCTTGCTCTTGAAATAGCGATCGGCTTCGTCTTCGATGCTGACGCGGAAGATTAAGCGGATCAGGATCATGGTCAGGAGCAGACCGCAGACGCCGAACGGATAGGCCATGGCGTAGGCAGACGGCACCATCAGCT
This sequence comes from uncultured Succinivibrionaceae bacterium, assembly GCA_944389865.1. Classification (GTDB taxonomy): domain Bacteria; phylum Pseudomonadota; class Gammaproteobacteria; order Enterobacterales; family Succinivibrionaceae; genus Avisuccinivibrio. Next base: position 21,202 of record CALXNX010000027.1, on the reverse strand, counting down.
CGTTAAAGCCTAAAGAAACCGCATCCGCGCCGCCGGCAGAGAGCGCTGCGCCCACATCGTGAATCATCTGGGTGGCTGCGCCTAAAGCCGGGGTATTGGTAATTGCGCCTGAATACATGCCGACCATCACGTCGATAGGCACCACGCCGCAGAAGAATAAAGTCAGGGCGATAGTGCATCCGGCAATGATGATCACCACTACCCAGCCGATGAGCTTAGCGCCCATGCTGCGCAGGGTAGCAAAGAATGAAGGACCTACCTGCACGCCGATAGCATAAACGAACAGGATTAAACCAAACTCCTGTACGTAGCTTAAGATGCTGCCGGCAGCAGTCAGACCTTCAGCCGTGCGAACAGTGAGCCCGAAGTACTCATGCGAGAAGTGACCGACAATAATGCCGGAGAACAACACGCCTCCGATGCCCAGCCCGATGCCGCGGTAGCGCACCATGCCAAGCAGGATGCCGAGTACAGCAGCACACGAGATCGCTAAAGTTAAAGATGCTACTGATGACATAAAATTCCCTTGCCTTAGCAAAAATCGAGAGAACGGCTAATTTTAACAGATTTAATGTTAAAAAGCGGCCGCCGGACTGCGCTTTTGCGCGCCGTCTCGCGCATTTAACAGGCAGCAGACCTGCAGATCAAGACCTGCAGAAACAAGGCATATCCAATTTTCAGGGCACTGCTGCAATGCCTCAGCCGCTGCACTGCTGCACAAAACTTGCTAAAGCTCACAATCTACGCATTAATCGGCCTTAGAAGCCGTCCGGCGCGGGGGGGCGCGCATTTTTTAAGAGTAAAATGCCACTGCGAGCGGGACTGCATTAGATACGCTGCACTTTTAATAAGGAATCACTAATGGCTACACTAACCTACACCAAAGCTTTCGGCTTGAACTTCATGGGCACTGCGCCGGTGTGGTACAAGCTTTTCATCCTGGCCTGCCTCATCCTCAATCCGCTGGTAACCTTTACTATTTCGCCGGTCTTAGCCGGCTGGATGCTGGTAGCTGAGTTCATCTTCACCCTGGCCATGGCGCTTAAATGCTATCCGCTGCAGCCGGGCGGCCTGCTGACCATTGAAGCCTGCTTCATCGGCCTGTGCGAAATGGATCATGTGCGCGAGGAGATTGGAGCGAACTTAGAGGTGATACTGCTTTTAATGTTCATGGTAGCCGGCATTCACTTCGTGCGCGATCTGCTGCTTTTCGTCTTCACCAAACTCTTAGTTAAGATTAAAAATCATCATGTCAGCGCCATCATTTTCTGCATCATGGGCGCGTTCTTATCGGCCTTCTTAGATGCTTTAACCGTGCTGGCCGTGATCATCGCCATCTGCATCGGCATGTATGCGCTCTATCATCAGACCATTTGCGGCGATGCGGCCACATCCCGCTTATCAGACGACAGATATGTCCCTAAGACCTCGCAGGCTGATTTAGATCAGTTCCGCGGCTATCTGCGCTCCATCTTAATGCACGCGGCCGTAGGTACGGCTTTAGGCGGCGTCTGCACCTTAGTGGGCGAGCCCCAGAACATTATTGTAGGCGGCGTGGCCGGCTGGAACTTTGCCGAATTTGCGCTGCGCGTTGCTCCGGTTTCGATGCCGGTCTTAATCTGCGGCTTAGCTACCTGCCTCTTGATTGAGCACTTCAAGCTCTTCGGCTTCGGCTACGAGATGCCCGAAAGCGTACGCAAAATCTTATCTGACCGCGACGAGCAGACTACTGCTTCTTTAAATAAGCGTGATAAGTTAAAGCTTGCCATTCAGGCGGTCTGCTGCGTATGGCTTATCATCGGTCTGGCTTTCCACTTAGCGGCAGTAGGTCTCATTGGTCTGTCCATTATCATTTTTGCCACCGCCTTCTGCGGCGTTACCTCAGAAGAGGAGCTGGGCAAGGCCTTCACCGAGAGTCTGCCGTTCTGCTCCCTTTTGTGCGTATTCTTTGCGGTAGTAACCGTAATCGGCGAGCAGCAGCTCTTCAATCCGTTAATTGAGTGGGTGCTGTCCTCTCCGCCTGAGGCGCAGCTGCCGATTTTCTATATGGCCAACGGCATTTTATCCTCAGTCAGCGATAACGTATTCGTCGCTACCATCTATATTGAGCAGGTTTACGACGCCATGGTGTCAGGCGTGATCTCCGGCGAGCAGTTTGACCACTTAGCCATTGCCATCAATACCGGTACCAACCTGCCGTCCGTGGCCACCCCGAATGGTCAGTCCGCCTTCTTATTCCTGCTCACTTCCGCTCTGGCGCCGTTAATCCGTCTGTCCTACGTCAAGATGCTGTGGATGGCTCTGCCCTACACTATCGTACTGACCTTAGTGGGCCTGGTGTGCACCACCTTCCTGCTGCCGGATATGACGCAGTACATGATCGATCAGGGCTGGATCATCTCCGGCGACATTCTGCACGCTTCTGAGGTTGCAGGCGGTGCGGCAGGCAATTAAAATAGACGCAGTTTAATTCATCACAAGGAGCTGATGTGATCCATTTAATCCAATCCATCTCCAGCAGCCGCTGGTGCTGGATTGCCTTAGCGGTACTGGGCTTAGTGCTCGAAGGCTGCGGTCTGTACTTTCAGTATGGTCTGCGGCTTGACCCCTGCGTCAACTGCGTTTATGAAAGAGCCTTTTATTTAAGCTTCATTGCAGCAGGTTTAATCGGCCTGCTGGCCCCGGGACTGTTTTTAACCCGGGTGCTGGCCGAGCTGATCTTCCTTGCCGGATCCGTCGGCGGAGCGCTTACAGCTTTTGCCCACATGGCCGAGTACAGCAATACCGGCTTGGGCGCTTCCTGCTCCCTGCGCGCTCATTTTCCCTCCTTCCTGCCGCTGGATGAGTGGCTGCCGTGGATGTTTCAGCCTACCGGCGCCTGCGGTCCGCTTAACTGGAGCTTATTAGGGCTCAATATGCCCGAGTGGATCTTCATCTCCTTTGCCTGCGGCATTGTATGCGCGCTGTTCTTCTTTATCGCTGAGTTCTTTAAGAAAAAGAGGCGCGATTATCAGCGCTACTATCGCTGAGTGTAGGATTGAGCAGAGATAACATTCCCCAAGAGGCTCGCCGCGTGCGGGCCTCTTGGCTGTAAGCCCTGCTCAAATCAGCTTTATGATAAGGGACGGCTGAAAGGTTCTATTTTATAGGTTGAAAATTCCGGCCCCTGATACTGCTGCAGATTGGGCCCTGACAAATCAACCTTAAAGAGCTCAGCAAAATTGCGTGAGGTAATATCAGCCAACTGCGCCGCACTCACTCCCTTTAAGCCGGCTAAAAACTCTAAGGTATAGCGCACAAAAGCAGGCTCATTTTCCACGCCGCGCACCGGTACCGGCGCTAAATACGGGCAGTCGGTCTCGACAAGCATGCGATCCAGCGGCACATAGCGCGCAGCCTGACGCACATTCTCGCCGGCCTTAAAGGTCACAATGCCCGAAAAGGAGATGTAATAGCCCAGATCCAGGCAGTCGCGCGCCATCTCGCGGCAGTCGCAGAAGCAGTGCATCACGCCCCCGCAGTCGCGCGCCTGATGACTGCGCATCAGCGCTAGAGTATCCTGATAGGCCTCGCGGGCATGGATGATAAGAGGCTTTTTCAGGCTCACCGCTAAATCAATCTGCCGGGCAAAAGAGTCAAGCTGCTGACGGCGGGTTTCGGCTGCATAGTGGTAATCAAGTCCCGTTTCGCCTAAAGCGACAGCTTGAGGATCCTGCAGACAGGCGCTTAAATCCTCCTCGCGCCAATCCCCTGCTTCCTCCAAATTTAAAGGATGCACGCCGGCGGATCGGTAAATGCCCGGAAAATCCTTAACAGCAGCGGTCATCTGCGCGTATTCCTGCGGAGTGCAGGCCACGCATAGGGCATGAGTAAGGCCCGCAGCCTTAGCGCGCATAACGATTTCAGGCAGCGTCGCGCCGGCCTTGCCCTTAAGGCTTAAGGAATTTAAGTGACAGTGTGAATCAACTAAACAGGTCATAGAGCTCCCCCGTGCAGCTCGGGGCCGCAGCGGGCGGCCGTGCTATAATCTGCGGCAGATTTTAGTTTAAAAGCGCATCAGGTTAAAGAGGCGCAGCAAGGAGCGCACAGCATGGCTGAAGAAACTTTATTTACCAAGATCATCAACGGTACCATCCCTTCCAAGATCATTTATCACGACGATTTAGTTTCCGCCTTTGCCGATATCAATCCCAAGGCCGAGCATCATATCTTAATCGTCACCAACAAGCCCATCCCTAAGGTCTCCGATGTGACCGCTGAGGACGAGCCCGCTTTAGGCCGCTTATTTACCGTGGCAGCCAAACTGGCCCGTGATTTCGGCGTCGCTGAAAGCGGCTATCGTCTGATCGTCAACTGCGGTCCGGACGGCGGGCAGGAAGTGCCGCATCTGCACATGCACTTCCTCGCAGGCGGCAAATTAGGCGGCCTTGGTTTCCCGGATAAAAAGGCTTAGGCCGTCAGCGGCCCCAATCCGCAAAGTGACTGCGTTATCAGCATGCAGCGCGCAATGCTGATCCCGGATCTGCGCTCTGAGGTTAAAAGCGCTGCTGCAGGCAGTTTTAAAGTGCGCTGCGGCTCACGCATCTGAACAGCATGCTGGAAATTAAAGCCTGCTGCAAAACGCAGATCCTAATTCAACGCAATTTGATTTACAGGAGGACGGCAGTTTATCCTTCACTTGAATAAGTGGAAGGCTCCCTGCCGGAATTTTATGAAATTAACCCTGCATTTATCCCCTGCCGTGCTCAGTGCGGCACTGGCTTCAGTCTTATTATCAGGCTGTAATTTAAACTCTCTATTAAGCACTGAGCCCGAGCCGGCACCGCTTCCCAGCGTTGAGCCGCCGCCTGCTCCGGTCTTAACTGAGGACGAGCTGCGCCCGCAGCCGGCCCAGCCTTCAGCAATACAGCATGCTCCGCAGGGAACCGCTTTAGATCTGCAGGGCGCGGATATTCGCGGCACTCAGACTCCGGCTTTAGAAGACGAAGGCCAGCCTCAGGCTGCAGAATCTAATGAAGCCTTCTTAGGGGCCATCGCAGCGCCGGCACAGGGAGCTGAGCCTGAGATCTTAACCGCTGCGCCGCGTCCGCACAGCGCCGGCGATCTGCTCCCCACCTACGCTACCGGCTCCAACCTGGGCGGCAGCTGTGATTTTGCCCAGGGTCCGGCCGCGCAGTCCTTAGCGCAGAGCATGACCGCCGCATTGGCCTCCAAGCTCAAGATTGAGCCTGGCATGGTATATGCCGCCCCGACCATTGTGCCGGATGCCTATTTGGACTGCATCAGTGATTTAAGCCCGGCCATCAATGCAGCGCTGCAGAGCAGTGATCTGCTGCAGACGGTAAGCGCACAGGATAAGACCGCAATTGAACAGGGCGTGAGCCAGAACGCCGGCACCTCCGCCACTCTGCCGCTGACTATTCGCACGCTCCGTTCCCATCAGATCCCTTATCTGATTGTTTCGACGGTAAGACGCTTATCCAGCGGCCCGGCTCTGTCGATTCGCTTTGTACGCGTCAGCGACGGCATCACTTTAACCCAGAGCTTCCAGAAGCTGCCCGAAAGCGCGCCGACTCAGACTGCCGCAGAAACTGCTGAGGGGGCGCAGTGATTTCGCTTTCCGGCGTCACCATGATGCGCGGCACCCGCGTGCTGCTCGATAACGCCTCCGCAGCGCTCTATGATCGCCATAAAATCGGCATCATCGGGCGCAACGGCTGCGGCAAATCCTCGCTCTTTGCCTTAATTCAGGGCGAACTGTCCCCCGAAAAAGGCACGGTCAGCGTCCCTAAGGGGCTGAAGATCTCAGCCGTCGCCCAGCAGACTCCGGGGCTGGATACTCCCGCGCTGGAATACGTCATCGACGGAGATAAGGAGCTGCGGGAGCTGCAGCGGCAGCGGGCGGCGGCAGCTGCGCGCGATGACGGCGAGGCCATTGCCTTAATTGAAGATAAATTAGGCATTGCCGGAGCTTGGACAGTCAAAGCCCGGGCTGAAGAGCTGCTGGACGGACTGGGTTTTGCCGCAGAAGAGATGACCCGCCCGGTGAAGGAATTTTCCGGCGGCTGGCGCATGCGCCTGAATTTAGCGCAGGCTTTAATTGCGCCCTCAGATCTGCTGCTCCTTGACGAGCCGACCAACCATTTGGATTTAGACACTATCCTGTTTCTGCAGGGCTGGCTGCAGGATTACAGCGGCACTTTACTGTGCATCTCGCACGACAGAGACTTTTTAGACAGCTTCTGCACCGACATTCTGCACTTTGAAAGCGGCAGTCTGATGCTCTATAAGGGCAATTATTCCGCCTACGAAGTGCTGCGCGCCGAGCGTATTAAGAGCGAAAAAGCCGCCCGCCGCAAGGAAGAGGCCGCGATTGCGCACCTGCAGGCCTTTGTCGATCGCTTCCGCTATAAAGCCTCCAAGGCCAAACAGGCCCAGAGCATGCTGAAAGCCATTGATCGCATCAGGCTCACCGCCGTGACGCAGGAGGAGAGTCCTTTTTCCTTCTCCTTCCCTGAGCCTGACCGCACGGTTGAGATCTTAGCGGCCTTTGATGATGTCAGCGCAGGCTACGGCGATGAGACTATCCTGCATAACATCAATATGCAGCTGTGCGCCGGCGATCGCATCGGTCTTTTAGGCCGCAACGGTCAGGGCAAGACCACCTTGATTAAAACCCTGGCGGGAATTCTGCCGCCGCTGCACGGCACGGTAACCTTGGGCAAGGATATAAAGCTGGGGTACTTTGCGCAGCAGGAGCTGGAGGAGCTCAATTTAGAGCTCAGCGCTCTTGAGCAGCTGCAGAAGCTTGATCCTAAGGCGGCTGAACGCGATCTGCGTTCATTTTTAGGCTCCTTTGCTTTTTCCGGCGACAAGGCGCTGCAGAAAATCGGCTCACTGTCAGGCGGCGAGCAGGCCCGCTTGGCCCTGGCCGTCATTGCCTATCAAAAGCCCAATCTGCTCCTCCTTGACGAGCCGACCAATCACCTTGACTTAGAGATGCGCGAGGCGCTGACCGTAGCGCTGGCCTCTTACCCTGGCGCCTTAATTTTAGTGTCGCACGATCGCCATCTGCTGGAGGCTATAGCTGAAAAGCTGTGGCTGGTTGATGACGGCAAGGTCAGTGAGTTTGACGGCGATCTGCACGATTATCAGGAATATCTGGCGCACAAGCACAGGCTTTTTGTGCAGAACCTTAAAGCGCAGCGCACGACGCGCGCGCCTTCGATGTCGGCAAAGGCCTATAAGAGCAGGGCCGATAAGCGGCAGATGGCGCTCTTTCGCGCCTCACTGCAGCCTTTAAAGCAGGCCATCGCCAAGGTCGAAAAGGACAATGCCGCGCTGCAGGCGCGCATCAATGAGATCGATGCGCTTTTAGGCGGCGAGGCGCTCTATCAAAGCTCCAGGCGCGCGGAGCTGGAGAGCTTGATGAAGGAACGCGCGGCCAAAGCACAGGCCCTGTCTGAGGGCGAGGAGCGCTGGCTGACCCTTTCGACTGAACTTGAGGATAAAATCAGCGCACAGGAGCACGGGGAATGTTAAGCTACCGCCACGCCTTTCATGCCGGCAATCATGCCGATGCCTTAAAGCATCTGACCTTAGGTCTTTTGCTCCAGCGGCTTAATGCCAAGGATAAGCCTTACTTTTATTTAGACACGCACGCAGGCGCAGGACGCTATGCCTTAAAGCAGCGCTATGCGGCTCTGCATCAGGAATATGCCGCCGGCGTGCTGCCGCTTTTAGACTGCGATAAGCTGCAGGACCTGGTGCCGGAGTATTTTGCCGCCCTTAAAGCGGTTAACAGCTTAAAGCCCGAGCAGAGCTTAACGGCCGACCAGCTCAATTTTTACCCGGGTTCGCCCTTAATTGCCGCTCAAACCATGCGCAGACAGGATCGCTTAACCTTAATTGAGCTGCACAGCCGCGATTTTGAGCTGTTAAACACGCTGTTCCGGTCTGATCGGCGCGTGCACTGCGAGTGCCGCGACGGCTTTGCGGCCTTAAGCGCGCTCCTGCCACCGCCGCTCAAGCGCGGATTGGTCTTAATGGATCCGTCCTACGAGCTCAAGAGCGACTATCAGGCGGCAGTTAAGGCCATAAAGCAGGGCTTAAGCCGCTTTAATACCGGCATTTTTGCGCTGTGGTATCCGGTCTTAGGGCGGATGCAGGATTACAGCCGCAATTTAACGCAGGAGCTGTCGCGTCTGCGCTGTCCTCTGCTGCAGGTAGAGCTGCGCGTACGCGCGCAGACTGATGTGCGCGGGATGTGCGGCTCAGGTCTGCTGATCTTAAATTACCCCTACACCTTAGATCAGAGCCTGGAGCAGGTGATGAACCTCATCTACCCGCGCCTTGCAGGCCCTGACGGCTCGGCTAAGCTTAAGGTAATAAATCCACAGGCTTAAGATCTGCAGATCAATTTTCCTGCAGGTTAACGCTGCAGCAGCATGATAATTTTTTGCTATAATTTTGCCGGCCCTGATTCAGGCTTAAGTTAATTTTGTTATATAAGGAAAAATTTAATTACAGCGGAGCTGCCCCATGTCAGCGGTGGAATTGTCAGTCAAACTCCCGGAAAACTGCTATCAAATGCTCGCAGAGATGGCACAGGAGAACAATACTTCCATTACCATGGAACTTATCGATGTGATCTCGCAGGCCTACCTGCTCCATCACAAAGGCGCTTACCGCCATTTAAGCCCCTTATCTTCAACTGAAGAAGATACTGCGCTTTTTGAGATCATCAAAGAGCGCCGCAGCGCCTCTTTTGACCACGATCAGGAACTGCTGCGCGCGGAATTAGCCGCCTTTAAAACTCATTCGGCCTGATATACACGGCCGCCTGCAGACGGCCCTATTCCTTTCCTTAACTTTGTCAGCCTTTTTCTGCCCGCTGCGCCCAGGGCGATTGCATGGATTAGGCCTTGACTTCTCTTAAGACCTTGTCCAAGTCAACGTATTTGGCAAGCAGCTCCATCGCACTGACCGGGGTAGAGCACAGCTCTTTGAGAAGCTGAATCGATAACTTATCGCCCGTGTCCTCTGCAATTTTTCTTGAGGCTTCGTGCATCGATGTGGGTAACCACCATCACTACTGCCCCAGCAAACCCCATCGCCGAATGACCGGATCTTCATGCAGTCTGAAGGCGATCTTCGCTTGGGGCATGAAGGCGCTCGCCGCCTTTTAGCAAAACGTATTTCTCAGTCAGGTGAAGAGCAGCACAGGGGGCGCTGGGTCGAGAGCGGTATAGTCATCATCCCTTTCTGCCTATTAGCTTATTGAGATCTATCTGTATGCGCAGATCAGGGGAGCAGCTCTAAGATGGGCACAGGGCGCTGGAAAGGCTTTTCAGAATGAAGCCGGATTGTTTAGACTGAGCCACAAAGAGAAACCAACAACTTATAATCAGGTCAGATCACGAAAAGGGCCCACTTTCTCACTTTTGGATCCTATAAGTTTCGTGCAAGAACTTAAAAAACTGTATTTCACGCGCTGCGCAGTGGACTATAATGCCTCATAGACGGTGAGATCAACATAATAATTAAATCCCGCCCAAGGAGTAAGAAAAAATGGCAGCAAAAGCTTCAGCATCCCTGCTGCTTCCCGCACAGACCTTGGCCCAGCTGCAGGAAATGACACAGGCGCATCACTGCGCCCCCGAACAGATGTTACAGAGCGCGATCACGGCAGCCTATCTGCTGCGACATCCTCAGACTGTCCCTCCTGTCCCTGCCGATGCTGCAGTGAAGCTGCATCTGCTCATGCAGCACAGCACTTAAGCTGCCAAGGTGAAAACCGCCAGCAGCACGAAGAGCGCCGCACTGCCGTAATTGAGCTTAACCGCAAAAGAAGGACTGTACAGCTTAGCTGAGATAAAGCCCGCCCCTGCTGCTACGATAGAGAACACGATCATGGTCGCTGCCATGAAGGTCAGCCCCTGCACAATCATCTGCAGCACCAGGGCGGTGCCTGAAGTACCCGGGGATACAAACTGCGGGAAGAAGGCTAAAAAGAAGATCTGCACTTTGGGGTTAGTGAGGTTCATAATCAGCCCGCGGCGCACTAAGGCCATGCCGCTTTTTGCGCTGGCCTGCTTCACTCCCGCCGCATCATGAGCGTGCCTGACCGCCTGCCAGGCCAAATATAAAAGATAGAAAGCTCCTGCCAGCTTAATGGCCCAGAAGAGCGGCGGCACGGCCGCCACCACGGCCGCAAGCCCCAAAGCCGCGCACAAGGTCTGCACCACTAGGCCCAGGCATAAGCCCAGCACCACCAGGAGACCGGCCTTAACGCCGTACATCGCGCTCTGCGCCAGAACGAATAAATTATCCGGGCCCGGGGCCGCGGCCAGCACTAATGAGCTGATCGCAAAGGCGATATAGACATCAAGCGGCATGGTGATCATCTGTGTTCCTAACATTAACTCGTCAAAAAACTGCAGCAGCTGTAAATGATCTTCAGGCTTCAGCAGTCATTTCGCTGCGCCGGCGCTGATAAAGCAGAACCGCAGTCTGCAGCAGTACGGCAAGAATAATCAGCCCCAGGCCTGCGTAAAAGGCCGCCGTGAGCTCGCGATTTTCTGCAAAGATGATCATGGCCAGCACAATGCTGTAAATCGGCTCTAAATTGTACGACAAATTAACCGTAAAGGCGGAGATCTGCCGCAGCACGCTCACCTGCAGCAGATACAGCCCTATGGTACAGATGGTAGAGAGCAGGAAAAGATACAGCGCATCAGCAGGCTGCAGAGCCAGTCCCTGCAGCCCCTTAAAGCTCAGATAACCCGGCAGCAGCAGACAGAGCAGCAGCCCGCCGCCCGCAAGCTCCAGCAGAACCACACGCTCGCGCGATGAAGCTCCCGCCGCATACTTTTTATTTAAGATGGTATAGATGGAGGCTAAAAGCGCACAGATTAAACCGCAGACAATGCCGGCACGATAGCGGGCATCGAAGTTGAAAATGAGCAGGATGCCGCCCATGCCGATTAAGGCAAAGCACAGCTCGGACAGGCGCAGCCGGCGTTTTAACAGCACCGGCTCTAAGAGCGCGCTGAAAAAGGCCATGGCCGATAGGCACACCACGCCGATGGAGACGTTGGCAAGCTTAATGCTGCCGTAAAAGCCGATCCAATGCAGGGCCAGCACCGCGCCGATGCCGACATAAACTAAGTCTGCACGGGTGAATTTTACCTTACGGCGCTGCAGATAAAAGAGCAGGAACAACAGACCGGAGGCCAGCAGAGTGCGGTATAAAGTCAGCACGTAGGCGTCGGCGCTGATCAGGCGGCCGAACACTCCGGTAAAGCCGGCGATGACGATGGAAATATGCAGAAGCACCAGAGCCTTGAGCATCGGTTGATCCTTGAATCCGGCCGCATCTGTCCGCAAACCTTCAGGACAAACGACTGCGGCCGTTATAATATGATGACGAAAAAATACATGCTGAGGAACGCTATGTCCACATCCCTGCCTGCCGGCGCGCTGCTTGCCGCCGTGATCTGTGCCGGCGCTGCCGCCGGCAGCCTGACTTTAAGCGCTGTCCTGCCGCAGCAGCTGCAGGAGCACGAATCAGCTGCCATTAAGGCAGCTCATGCGCAGGAGCTGCGCTTAACTGAGACGCGTGCCGCCTTAGATCTGCAGGCGCAGGGCATTGTAGCGCAGCGCAGAGCGCAAATAAAGGCGCAGGAAATCCGGCTTGCTCAAGCCGCTGCGGACTTTAACCGCTCCGAGCAGAACCTGCAAAGTGCGCTGCAGCAGAGCCTCGAGGGCCTCGATTTTCTTACTGCGGACAGTGAAAAAGCGCTCACGGCCTTTAACTCCGTCTATCTGCGTCTGCTGACGCTTAAGCAGGATGCGGGTGCTTATTTGATTGCCCAAGACCATCAGGGACAGCTCTTCGGCTCGGCTGAGATCCTCGCTTTGCTGCCTCCTGCTGCCATGGCAGCTGACAGGAATCTTGATGATCTCTTAGGCAGAGCTGCAGGAACAAAAGAAAAAGCATCCGGATCAAACAGCTGTTTTACAGCTGTTTTATCAGGTAAAGCCTATACCGTGAGCATGCTTATGAGCGCCAATGTGCAGGCAGCTCTGCTCACTCCCCAGCCGGATGCGCTTACTGCCCAGCGCTGGCAGGAACTGCTGGGCGCAGCTCTCCCCCCGGATCTTGCCTTAAGCTGCACCGATGAGGCTGAGCACGCCGCTGCAGAAGCGGACGGTGCAGAACTGAAGCACGCCCCCTGCAGCTTAAAGCTCACCGCAGCCGCGTCCCCGACCGGCGCTGCCGCCCCGGCAGAGGCAGCACTGCTGCAGCGCTGGCTGCCGCTTGGTTTAATGGGTGCCGCACTGCTGGCCGGCATCGTATTTATGCAGCTGTGCGCCCGCACGGTGAGCAGCCTGCGCCAAAAGCTTAATGATCTGCAGCAGCGCTCTCGTACTGAGGAACAGGCGCTGGATACTTTAAGCTTAGATCACAAAGGCTTATTAACCTTATCCTCCACTTCTGAAAAGGATGCCGCCGGGATCTTAAAGCCGCTGCTAAGCAGGCTGACAGTTCTGAATCACAGCTTGACTCAAGTGCAGCAGGCTGCCGCCGCCAGTGCACTGGCCCAGACTGGACGCACCCTGCAGCTGACTTTCCTGCCGGCACAGGCGCAATTGCCGGTGTCGGATTTTCTGGCTATCGCCGCCCTGCTCACTCCCTGCTTTACCCGCCAAAGCGCGCTTTATGATGTCCAGCGTATTGATGAGGATAATGCCGCCTTCTTTATCCTGCGCGCTGAGCACAGCAGCTTAAAGGCCATGTGCGCCTGCGCCCGGGCGGCGCTGCGCCTGCAGCTGGAGCTTAAGCTCAAGGAACATGCCGGCAATGCTCTGCAGGCAGTCAACGACTGGCTGCGTGCAGCTGCAGGCGGTGAGAACAGCCCCGAGCCCATCCTGGCTCTGTGCGGCATTATCAATGAAAAGACCGGCAATTATGTGATGGCAGGCGCAGGAGGCATTCCCGCGTTAACCCTCACCCCGCAGTCGGCGCACTTAGCGCAGGGGCCCGAAAGTGCGCCTTTAGGGCAGGAGACCGGATCCTATACGCAGTTCAAAGGCACCTTAGTGCCGGGAGATGCTCTGGTGCTGGCCACGCCTGAGGTGTGGCAGATGGTCACTCCGGCCGGAGCGACGCTTGGGCAGGAGATCCTGCACTCCCGCGCGCAGCTGGCGTCCTTAAGCGCCGAGGAGCTGCTGCGCGCCCTGCTGCAGCAGGAGCAGAGCTGTCAGGAAGCTGCGCAGCACGACAGCGCGGTGATGGTCTTAAAGCAGCTGCGCATGCATTTTTGATGCATATTTACGCCATCAGGCGGCCCCGCCGGTGACCGCTGAAGGCTATAATAGAGCAGTTTGTCCGTATGCAGGCGCAGTTTGCTTTAACGCGCAGCAGGAGCCTTTCAATGCCTCACCCCAATGTAATCAGCGACCGCGATATCAGGCGGCATTTTAAATTAATGACGCTGACGGCCTTAGGAGCCGCCGCTTTGCTGTGTATTTTCGTCTTAGTGGTGATGCACGTGATGCAGCTGGTTTTTGAATCCTCCTACCGCGCGCAGATAGATGCCTATGCCTCCGAGTTTTCGCTGGCCGTCGAAAAGCAGAGCTCAGGTGATCTCAAGACCATCAATACCTTAGGGCAGTTTATCCGCAGCGGCGATGATTTAACCGATCGCTATGTGCGCTCGCGGCAGAATTACAATGACTTCGAGACCATAGGCTTTTGGGGCATCACCGGCATGAGCAGTCAGATCTCGCTTTCCGGCATTACTACCTATTCACACTTTAATAATTTAAGCCCGGAAGTACAGCAGGCGGTGATCGCAGCCTGGCACGGGAAGCTGAATATTTCCGCCCCCTATTATGATCAGCGGCTGGGTGCAGCCTGCATCGTCTATGCCGCCCCGGTGCACGATGACGCCGACGCGATTATCGGCGCGATTACCGCCACTAAAGCCCTGCGCACCTTCGATCAGCTGCTCACGCAGCTCAATATCAGCCTGCCCAACGTCAGCTTATTCTTAGTCAACGTCACAGGCGACGTGCTGGCTAACAACAGCAATATCTTTGATGTCACCCATTTAGATAATCTGCAGTCAAGCGGCGTCTTAGACGCAGATCTCCGCGCTGCGGTCAATCAGTCTCTGCAAAGCGGCCGGGCCTATCATGCCGATTTCGTCTATCAGGATCAGGATTACAGCATCACCCTTTCGCCTTTACATTATCAGGGCTGGTTTACCGCTTATATCGATCATCACGATATGCAGGCCGCCCCGATTTACAGCTCCATGCTCACCCTGGTGCAGATCCTGCTTTCGGTGCTGGTGCTCCTGGTGATCGCCGGCGGTGCGGTGTTCTTTACCATGCGCCGCTCTTACTTAAAGCAGCTGTCCCTGGCCTATTACGATCCTTTAACGCAGGCCTATAATCTGCGCCGCTTCAGCCTTGAGCTGCACAAGATCCTGCGCAGCGATCCGGCCGAATACAGCTTAATTTCTCTTGAGGTGCGCGATTTTCACTTTATCTCAGAGTATTTAGGCGAGCATGACTACAGCTCCCTGCTTGTACTTATCAGCCGATCCTTAGGTCAGCTGCCGCATATGAGCTTAAGCTGCCGCAGTGAGAACGCTCATTTCTATGTGCTGCTCAAGGACACCGATGCAGAGCGCATCGAACAGGAATTAACAGAAAAGTTTGACAGCATCTCCGCCGAATTTGAGCGCCGGCTCTCGCTCTTCCCGCTGATCTTCTCGGCAGGCGCAGTGCGCGGCCATCGCGGCGATGACGATAAGCTGCTGCGCTCGCGCGCTGACTTTGCGCTGCATCAGATCCCGCGCGGCTATGCTCATGCCATCCGCTTTTATGACGAGCAGAGCTATCAGAGCGAGCTTAAATTAAAGCAGCTGGAGCACGATATGCGCCCAGCATTGGCAAACGGCGAGTTCAAGCTCTTCCTGCAGCCCAAATTTGATCTGCATACCCGCCGCATTACCGCAGCTGAGGCCTTGGTGCGCTGGATCAAGCCTGACGGCACCATGATCTTCCCTGGCGACTTTATTCCGCTCTTTGAGCGCAACGGCTTCTGCGCCGAGCTCGATCTCTATATTTTCGAGCAGGTGTGCCGGCAGATCCGCAAATGGATCGATGAGGGCAGAACCCCGCTTAAGATCTCAGTCAATCAGAGCAAGCTGCTGTTATTCCGCCCGAACTATATCGAGCTGGTGCAGAATTTAATTCAGCGCTACGCCATCCCGGCGCACTGCATCATTATCGAAATTTTAGAGAGCATCATGGCGCAGGATCTCCTGGAGCTTAACGACTACATCAAGAGACTGCGCGCCATCGGCCTGTCCGTATCAATGGATGATTTCGGCGCCGGCTATTCCTCCTTAAATGTGCTGTCGGCTCTCGAGATTGACGAGATCAAGTTTGATAAGGAGTTTCTCCTTGAGACCGATCAGGAGAAAAAGGAGAAGAACAAGCTCATTCTGACGCATTTGCTGCGTCTTGCCCAGCAGTTTAACGCCCAGACCGTGGTCGAGGGTGTGGAGAGCGCTGATGACGTAGCCTTCCTGCAGGAAAAAGGCTGCACCTTAGCGCAGGGATTTTATTTCAATAAGCCTATCGATTTAAAGACCTTCGATGAGCTTTACATGCAGTCCCCCATGAGCTGAAACTGCTGCCCGCCTGCGCGGCAGACATCGCTGATTAATGCCGACAGCAGAGCCAAATACCCCTCCAAATCTGCGATAGGCACCCCTTCATCAGCCTGATGCGCGCGTGCAATATCTCCCGGCCCCAGGACCGCCGTCCCCTGCGCGCAGCGCTGCAGCAGGCTGGCCTCAGTGCAGTAATTAACCTTAAGGCATGCGTGCTTGGTCAAATGGGCCAAATAAGCTTCCAGCTGCGGCCGATCCTGATAGAAGCACGGAATATCCGGGTACGGAGTACTGAGCTCTAAAGTACAGCCGCTGCTGCTGCCCTCCTGCAGGCGCGTTTGCAGCAGCTCATCGAGCTGAGCTGCAGGCAGCGGGCGAATGGGCCGCAGTTCAAAAAGGAGTTTTACCTGCGCGCAGATCTGATTTACCGCCTCGCCGCCGGATACCACGCCGGGGTTGAGCGTGGTATAAGGCACGCTGTAGGCTTCATCCTGCTCCTGCTCAAACTCCCAGGCCATGAGCTTGAGCACGCTTAAGGCCTGCTGCAGCCCCCACAGTGCATTGCACCCGCCTGCGGGATTGGAGCTGTGCCCGGCTTTGCCGGTGATGGTAAGGCAGCGCGCCGCATAGCCCTTGTGGCCGACGATAGGCGTTAAGGCTGTAGGCTCGCCGATGACCAGCAGGTGCGCCTGCGGCTCAGAGAGGGCGGCATACGCCGCCGCGCCCTGCATCGAGGTTTCCTCATCGGCCGTAAACAGCAGCCTAATGCCGCGCTCAAAGAAGTCCGGCATCCTGCGGGACAGCTCTGCCGCTGCAGCCGCGGCGGTCATAAAGCAGGCCAGCGCCCCCTTCATATCGCAGGCCCCCAGACCGTAAAGCATGCCGCAGCTCTCAGTCAAAGTCCAAGGATCGCTGTGCCATAAAGCCGGATCTGCCGGTACTGTATCGCTGTGCCCGCTGAAAATAAGGCCCAGCGGCAGCTTGGGATGGGTATCAGCTATTAAATTGAATTTGCCCGGGGCAGTCTGAATTTTGCGGCAGGTCAGTCCTGCAGCCGTGAGTTCAGCCATGGCCCAGTCTATTAAAGCCTCATTGCCGTGATCGGCCGCCGGCACATCAGAGCTGGCGCTGTTAAAGCCCACCAGTGCGGAAAGATATTTGATGCACTGCGGCAAATTAGGGGGATCAAAAATCGGGGCGTTCATCTATTCAGCTCTCCTATGCAGCTTTCGGGCAGCTGCAGCCGACCCTTGGGCAAATGGAAAAAAATATTATAGCCGCGCTTGCCGGGCGCGGTAAGCGTGACGCGGGAGAAAAGCGTTATTTCAGGGCACTGTTTTATGTATTGACAGATTTAAGCTCAGGAGCCCCGCCGTGCACCGCTGCGGAGCAGTCTATATGCACCAAATTTGCGCAGCACCGCTGTCTGCGCTGTGATCGCAGGGCAATTTGTGCTAATTTGACGCCCATTCCCGCTTTATGGGTTAAAGGACAACTAATATGCTTAAAGCTGCGATTGTCGGCGCTTCAGGCTACGCCGGTCATCAATTAGCCTCCATTATCTTAAGACATCCTCAGCTGGAACTTGCCGCCCTCTACGTCTCGCCGCAAAGCGCGGATCTCAACCGACGCATCAGCGAGCTGTACGGAGATCTTGCCGGC
Source organism: uncultured Succinivibrionaceae bacterium (assembly GCA_944389865.1). Classification (GTDB taxonomy): domain Bacteria; phylum Pseudomonadota; class Gammaproteobacteria; order Enterobacterales; family Succinivibrionaceae; genus Avisuccinivibrio. The sequence goes on along the minus strand of CALXNX010000027.1, from coordinate 3,845 downwards.
CGCTGCGATCTGCAGCTGCAGGGCCTGAGTTTAGAGGATGTACCGGCAGCCGCAGCCGATTTAGATCTGGTGTTCCTGGCCACGGCCCATCAAACTGCGCACGATGAAGCTCCGCTCTTTATCGCAGGCGGCTGTACGGTCTTTGATTTATCCGGGGCCTACCGCGTGCCGCAGGCGGACTTTTATACCGCCTATTACGGCTTTGCCCATGAGCATCAGGATCTCTTTGCTAAGACCTGCTACGCCCTGTGCGAGTGGTGCGATCGCAAAGAGCTGCAGGCTGCCTCCTTAATTTCGCTGCCCGGCTGCTATCCGACGGTAAGCCAGCTGTCGCTGCGCCCCTTATATGAGGCCGGCGTAATCGATCCGACTGTGCGGCCGGTGATTAACGCCGTCTCCGGGGTCTCAGGCGCTGGGCGCAAGGCGGCGCTGTCCAACAGCTTCTGCGAGGTCAGCCTCAATGCCTACGGCCTCTTTACCCACCGCCATCAGCCGGAGATCAGCTATCACTTAGGACATCAGGTGGTGTTCAACCCGCATTTAGGCAGCTTCAAACGCGGCATTTTAGCCACCACCACCTGCCGCTTAGCCCCGGGCAAAACCTTGGCTGATGCCAAGGCCGCGCTGCGGCAGGCTTACGCTGATAAGCCCTTAGTGCGCGTCAAGGACGGCACGGTAAAGCTGCAGGATGTACAGGGGCTGCCCTGCTGCGATCTCTCCGTTGCCGGCGATAATGAATATATAGTGGTAAGCGGCGCTATTGACAATTTATTAAAGGGCGCGGCCGCGCAGGCGGTGCAGGCTTGCAATCTGCATTACGGCTTTGAGGAGACCTCAGCCTTATGGTAGCGAATATGGAAATGTCACCCTTAGTAGTCAAGTTCAGCGGCAAGGCCTTAGACGCTCATGCTGAGATCGCCCGTTTATTCGCCGCGATGCGCGCCCGGCCCTGCATGGTGGTGCACGGCGGGGGCGTAGAGACTGATGAGCTGCTGGGCAGATTAGGCTTTAAGACTGAGCGCTTAAACGGGCTGCGCATCACTCCGCGCGAGCAGATCCCGTATATTGCGGCTAGTTTATCCGGCAATTGCGGGCGCATGCTGCAGGCTGCGGCAGTCAAATCCGGCCTCAAGGCCTTATCGCTTTTATGCAGCGATTACGATTTTCTGCGCGTTAAGCGTTTAGCCCCCGAGTACGGCGAGGTCGGCACCTGCCGCGCTAACAGTTGCCGCGGCATCTTAGATCTCTTTGCCCATCAGTTCACGCCGCTGCTCTGCTCCATGGGGATCTCAGCTGACGGCGCACTTTTGAACATCAACGCAGACGACGTTGCCGCTGCCGCAGCTGCGGCCCTGGATGCGCCTCTGATGTTTTTATCCGATGTCCCGGGCGTACTGGATGGGAATAAAGAATTGATCCCGCATTTAACTCCAGCGTCGGCAGAAGAGCTTAAAGCCTCCGGCGTCATCTCCGGGGGCATGAGCGTCAAGGTCGATCAGGCCTTTGCGGCCGCGCGGCAGTGCCGCCGTCAGGTGATCATCGCCTCGGTCTATGATCCGGCGGCAGCGGAATTTATCATGCACGGCACGCCCTGCGGCACCGCGATTGAAGCTTAACAGCTTACAGGTTTAGTCAGGATAAGAACTAAAAATGCAAACTAAAGAGAGCGCGCCGACTGAAAACAGTGCGGCCGTACAATTTAAATTTGATAAGGACAGCTACGATCACTTAACTTTAAGCGATCTGGCCTCTGAGGCCCATTATCTGCATCAGAACAGTCTGCTCGACAGCTCCCATTACACCAAGATCCAGCAGGCCATCAGCGAAATTAAGGACATTCTGCGTCAGAGCAATAAATCCGGCTTCATCGTCCGTCAGGCCCGGCTGTCCGACATCGACAGCCTGGAGGCTATGGTGTCCTACTGGGCGCAGCAGGGTGAAAACCTGCCCCGCCCGCGCGCCGATTTAATCCGCAATATTCTATCCTTTGCAGTCTGCGTCAAGGAAGATGTAGTAGCAGGCTGCGCCTGTTTATACGTCTATGACTCAGGCTTGGCTGAAATCCGCTCCTTAGGCGTCTCGCCGCAGATTCAGCGTCAGGGCCAGGGCCGCGCCATTGTCGAATTTCTGCTCGATCGCGCGCATAAAATGGAAATAAAAAAGGTTTTCGTCTTAACCCGCAGCCCGGGCTTTTTTGCCAAGGTGGGCTTTACCAGGACTACCCGCGAAGCTCTGCCGGAGAAAATCCTCAAGGACTGCGACAACTGCCGCAAAAAAGACTGCTGCGATGAAGTCGCTTACGAGTACAACTTCAGCTATTAGGAATAACACATAAAAATGAAGATCACGCGCCAAACTTTTGATGAGTGCATGTTTCCCTGCTACAGCCCGCTGGACTTCGTCATCACCCGGGCCAAGGGATCATACGTCTGGGACGACAATGGGAATGAATATTTGGATTTAACCGCCGGCATCGCGGTCAACAGCTTGGGTCACTGCCCTAAGCTCATCGCCAAAACCTTAAAAAAGCAGAGTGAGCGCCTGCTGCACTGCTCCAACATCTTTGCCAACCGCTATACCTTAACCCTGGCCCGTGAACTGCAGCACCGCACGCCCTTTGAGCGCTTTTTCTTTGTCAACTCCGGTGCTGAGGCCAATGAGGCGGCGCTCAAGCTGGCCCGCCGCTATGCTTTTGATAAGTACGGGGAGCATAAGGATGAGATCATCTCCTTCACCCACAGCTTCCACGGCCGCACCTTCTTTACCGTAACCGTAGGCGGTCAGGATAAGTACTCCAAGGGCTTCGGTCCGCGCCCCGGCGCTGTCACCCATCTGCCCTACAATGATTTAGAGGCAGTGAAGGCTGCAGTGAGCGATAAAACCTGCGCCATCATGGTCGAGCCGGTTCAGGGCGAGGGCGGCATCATTCCGGCCGCGCCCGGCTATTTAAAGGGTCTGCAGGAGATCGCGCATGCGGTCAACGCCCTGCTCATTTTGGATGAGGTGCAGACCGGCAACGGGCGTACCGGCAGGCTCTATGCTTACGAGCACAGCGGGGTGCAGCCGGACATCCTCGCTACCGCCAAGGGCTTAGGCGGCGGGCTGCCCATCGGCGCCGTCATGACCTCCGCTGACATTGCCGCCCACTTCGGCCCCGGCACTCACGGATCGACCTTCGGCGGCAATCCACTGATCTGCGCCTGCGCCGTACAGGTGCTGCGCAGGATCAGCGAGCCCAAATTCTTAGAGGGCGTCACGGTAAAAGGCGGGATCTTAGCTGAGGGCCTGCAGAAAATCGGCAAGCGCACAGGCATGTTCAAGGAAGTGCGCGGTCTGGGTCTGCTGCAGGGGGCGGTGCTTGCTGATGCTTACGCCGGCAAGGCGGGCGAAATTCAGCGCTGCTTAGCTCCGTGGGGCGTACTGATCTTAACGGCAGGCTCTGATGTGCTGCGCTTTGCACCGGCGCTGAATATCAGGAAAGCGCAGTTAAAGGAGGCCTTAAAGCGCATTGAGACCGGCCTTATTGATTACCTCAAGATCCATCAGATCTGACTGCCGCAGTGCAGTTCTGCCGCGGCGGTGCGACGCGGCAGGAACACTCCTGCCTTATTTCCGTCTTTGAGCAGTAAATCTGGATAATATTCTTTGGTCTTGATATAGATGTGACCTGCTTTATCTTAGCCCATGCGGTGTCAAGGCGAAAGTGAAATTTTGGAATGCAGCCTGCAGTCTCAGCTGACGGCAGGTGATAGAATGAAGGCATGGTTTTTTAGAGGTAAATCTGCAGATGGGCCGAGCCTCCACTCCTTCCTTTGTCTTAGCGGTAAAGCTTGATACCGAGCACG
>CALXNX010000026.1 GCA_944389865.1 uncultured Succinivibrionaceae bacterium | reverse complement strand
ATACACGTGGTGATCCATCGCCAAGGCTTATCAGGGTTTAGCGCCTGCAGCATAAAGCTCCTTACCCTTCAGAGCTTTGTTGCCGCAGACCGCAGAGCGCGGAACTTGGATCAACATCCCGCGGTGCCTGTTTCCTGATAAGCGCAGTCCCTTTAAGGACTAAGGCTAGTCAACCTGGGCTTAAAGCTCTGCAGCTTCAAGCCCCCGCCTCTTTAGGCGGGGGTAGTTGACGGCATGAAATTCCTTCTTAAGGCCTTTAGATACAGATGTGCACGGGATGATTTTATCTGCTGGCGGTCGTAAAAGCAGGAGATTTGATAACTTTTATCAGTTGCCGCAGGTTTAGGACTGGATTTCTTCTTAATGCGAAATTTTGCCGACTGAGGCTGCGTTTTGCGTGATGGGCCCTGTTATGCTGTGCGCAGTCAATAAGTGGAGAATATGATGTCAGAGTTCATCGTCAATGAAGCTAAATTCGTCATCGATATGGATGACGGCATTAAGGATGATCTGCTGCGCCCGGGGCAGATTCTGCCCGGCGGCGTGCAGGTCGGCGAGCTTGTCGACAGAGCGGCGGATTTTCAGCTGTATGAGGCTGAAGACGGCGGTACGGTGATTTTAGCGGTACGCCCGGATTTGGCGGAGCGCTGGGTGCAGGATGGGTATTTAAGCGCTGAGGTCTTTATGCGTGTGGAAGGCGCAGCCGGCCCGGTATGTCTGATTTTATCCCCCGCGCCCTTAGTGATGACCCGCGTCACGGCGCTGAGAGCTTACGGCAGCCTGCGCTATGCCTTGAATGTCGCCGCAGCGCTGGAGAGCGCCCGTAGGCTTAATCCGGACATCAGTCTGCGCGACGGCGTGTATGTGGAGCTGTATTCCATGGTGCTGCCGGCCTATACCAAAACTCGTCCGGTGTGCGATCGCGCGCTGTTCTTAAACGTCCTGTCCAAAGATCAGCATGAAGATCTGTCCTCGCGCGCGGAAATGAGCCCGTCGGAAATCAACTTTCAGACGGCAGCAGCCGCTTTGCGGCAGGCCGGCTTCAGGGTGCCTGACGTTGAGCCTTATTTATCCTCAGGCGAAAGCGTCCATGCCGTGGGTCTAGACAGTGCATTAACCATTGCAGGGCCGGTGAGCCTGTCGGATAATTTCCAGCTTTACGCCTGCCTGGGCGAGGATTACCTGCTCCTGCTGGAGCCCGAATTTGCCTCGCAGATGATCGCCAGCGGACAGCTGCAGGCCTGGGAACTGCTGAACGTCCGCGCGGGCGGCAGGCTGTGCCGCGCTCTGGTCCTGTCCAAGCGTAAGGCAGTCGAGACTTTAAATGACCGCCATTTCGGTCTTGATCTGCTGGGGGCCGTGCGTCTGGGCTTAGCGTTAAAGCAGGGGCGGCAGGCGCAGCCTGAGGCCGACTTCAGCGATGCTTTATATGTGGCCCCCAAAGGGGTACTGCTTGCTCAAAGTCAGGGCGGAAATGCGGCAGATGATCGCAGACAGCTCTCTGAGATCGCCGCGACCGGTCCTTTTGCCTGCGCTCCCTTTGATTTTGCTGAACTTTCCGCTTTAGAAGGTCTGTTGGCCTAGCCTTTTTGGCGTGCACTTTCGCAGTCTGCCCTGAAACGGGCAGACTGCATCCAGCATCATCCTCCTTTAAGTATTTTTCATCTGTTTTTCATCGCCTTTTTACATTAACCGCCATTTTTAATCTCAAATTCATATTTCCGGCGTTTCGGTGCGGGCGGCTTCACTGAAGTTTTACTTTTGCTGATTTTGCAGTTTACACACGGCCGGTATTCTTGCGGGCAGTTATTTTTATTTCGAGGTTAATTATATGTTAAAGCGCACTTTAAGCGCGGCTGTGCTGGCCGCCGTCTGCACCTTAGGCTCCGCTCAGGCGGCCGAGGATACTGCTCCTGCTGATTTAGTCGCTGCTGCCAAAGCTGAAGGCGCAGTTTGGTCTCTGGCCATGCCCGATGCCTGGGCCAATTGGCAGGAGACCTGGGCAGACATCACCCGCATTTACGGCCTTGAGCATGTCGATACTGACATGAGCTCGGCTCAGGAAATCGCTAAGTTCGATGCTGAGCGCAATAATCCGACCGGCGACATCGGCGATATCGGTCAGGCCTTTGCCGACGTGGCCGTGAAAAAAGGCGTGACCCAGCCGTACAAACCCACCACCTGGGACTCTATTCCTGCTTGGGCTAAGGACGCGGACGGCCACTGGTGTCTTGCCTACACCGGCACCATCGCCTTCATGACCAATAAGGATCTGGTTAAGAACCCGCCTAAGAGCTGGGCAGATTTACTGCAGGGCGACTATAAAATCACCGTAGGCGACGTGGGCATTGCTGCACAGGCCAATAACGCCGTGCTGGCGGCCGCTTACGGCTTAGGCGGCGATGAGTCCAATTTAAAGCCCGCTTTAGAGTTCTTCGGCAGGCTGGCAGGTGAGGGCCGACTGCTCTTTACTGATCCGTCGCTGGCCAACCTGGAAAAGGGCGAGGTCGAAGTGGCCCTGCTGTGGGATTTCAACGCGCTGTCCTACCGTGATAAGGTCGATCCCAATAAGTTCGTGGTGACCATTCCGTCCGAGGGCTCGGTGACCTCCGGCTATACCACCATCATCAACAAATACGCCGCACACCCTAATGCTGCAAAGCTCGCCCGCGAGTTCATCTTCTCGGACAAGGGACAGATCAACTTAGCCCGCGGCTATGCCCGTCCGATCCGCAGCGACGTGGTGCTGCCTGATGACGTTAAGGCCAGGCTGATCCCGGATGATCAATACGTCAATGCCCGCCCGGTCAAGGATTTTGCGGCTTGGGAGAAAAGCTCCCGTCAGCTGCCGCGCCTGTGGCAGGAATATGTGCTGATCCATCAGCAGTAATTGAGGCCGCCATGCAGCATAAAGTAATTTTTGTTCTGCTCGACGGCCTGTGCCTGCAGGCTGCCCAGGAATGTATGGGCAGCCTCGGCGCGCTGATTGAGGACGGCCAAGGCGCAGCCTACGCGCTGCGCTCCGAACTGCCCTCGCTGTCCCGGCCGTTATACGAGTGCCTGCTGACGGGCAGCAAACCGGTTAAAAGCGGCATTATCCACAATCAGACGGTGCGCCGCAGCACTGAACTGTCAGTCTTTGAACTGGCCGCTGCGCAGGGCCGCGTCACTGCCGCCTCCGCCTATCACTGGATCAGCGAGCTCTACAATCACGCGCCCTTTGATCCGGTCAGTGATCGCATTATTCATAACGAGAAGGCAGCCATTCAGCATGCGGTTTTCTACCAATGGGACGACTACCCTGATGAGGCCGTGATTTACGACGCCGAGATGCTGCGCCGCCGCTATAACCCTGATCTGCTTTTCATTCACCCGATGAATATCGATGACGTCGGCCATCATTACGGGGCTGACAGCAGTGAGTACCGCAATGTGGTGCGCCGCGATGACATCTATCTGTCCTACTTCATGGGGCAGTGGCTCAAAGAGGGCTGGCAAGTCGTCATCACCGCCGATCACGGCATGAATCATGACGGCACTCACGGCGGGATGCTGCCCATTGAGCGCGATGTGCCCCTGATGGTTTTCGGCAGCGCCTTTGGCCCTTTCAATCCTGACGTATCCCTTAAACAAACCGAAATCTGTGGTCTTATCTGCGAGCTTTTAGGCCTTAAGCATGACAAGCCTTATGCGCAGGGAGTACTTCATGCCTAAAAAATCCTATCATCGCCGCTCTGCCAAGGCGCTGACTTATACCGCGCTGCTCGGGCCGTTTGCGCTCCTGTTTGCGCTCTTTCAGTTAGCGCCGGTGCTGTGGGTGGCGGTTAACTCCTTTATATACGATGGGGAGTTCACCCTGGACAATTACCGCGCCATTCTGGACTCCGCCTTTACGCTGCAGTCCTTCTACAATTCGCTGTGGCTGTCGCTGATCTCCAGCGTCATCGGTTTGGTCATCGCGCTGCTCCTGGTCAATTCGCTGCGCCGGGTGGACTGCCGGCTGCGCCGCGCGGTCATCGCCTTTATCAATATGAGCTCCAACTTCTCCGGCGTGCCGCTGGCCTTTGCGTTCATCATTATTTTGGGCGTTAACGGCTCAGTGACCCTGCTGTTACGCGCGGCAGGCCTGGTGGAGGAGTTTGATCTCTACAGCAAGTGGGGCCTGCTGGCCATTTACACCTACTTTCAGATCCCGCTGGCCGTGCTGCTGTTATACCCCGCCTTTGATGCCCTAAAGGATGAATGGCAGGAAGCGGCGCAGCTGCTGGGAGCCTCGATGCTGCAGTATGTGCGCAAAGTGGCTCTGCCCATTTTGACCCCGGCCATCATCGGCACCTTCGTGATTTTAATTGCCAATGCCATGGGCGCATACGCCTCGGTCTATGCTCTGACCTCCGGCAATTACAACGTCATCACCATCCGCATCGCGGCGCTGGTATCCGGTGATATTTTCCTGGAGCCTAACTTAGCAGCTGCCATCTCAGTGGTGCTGATGCTCATCATGGCGGCGATTGTGATGATTAACTACACTCTGCTCAATAGGTCGCGCTATGCCCGCAAACAATAAACTCTTAGGCCACAAGCTGGTGATCGCGGTGATCGTGCTTATTATGCTCACCCCGATTGCGGCCACGCTGCTTTATTCCTTATCTACCCGCTGGGGCGCTGCTGTGCTGCCTGAGGGTCTGACCTTAAAGTGGTACATAGATCTCCTGTCCGATCCGCGCTTTTTATTAAGCTTTGCGCGCTCGCTCTTTGTCTGTACCGCCGGTCTGCTGCTGTGCATCGTCGTCATGATCCCGGTGATCTTCATCGTGTTCTATTCGCTGCCGGGCCTCAAGAAGATCTTCAACTTCATCGTGGTGCTGCCCTTTGCGGTACCTCCGGTGGTGTCTTCGGTGGGCCTTCTGCAGCTCTACTCTGACGGCTTCCTGCCTATCAGCGGCACCTTCTGGATTTTGATCTTTACGTATTTCACCATCGTGATCCCGTTTGTGTACCGCTCGATGGCCAACAGCTTTGCCGCCGTCAGTCTGCATGATCTGATGGATGCCGCCAGACTGTTAGGCGCTTCCACCCCGCAGGCTTTCTTCAAATGCGTGCTGCCCAATCTCAAGAAGGGGATTTTGTCAGCCGTCTTCATCAGCTTCTCCATTTTGATTGGCGAGTTCGTCTTTGCCAACATTCTGGTGGGAACGCGCTTTGAGACCCTGCAGATTTATTTATTCAATACGCGCCAGATTTCCGGGCACTTCACCTCGGCGCTGGTGATCTTCTACTTCGCTTTCATCTTCCTGCTGACCTTCCTGGCCGGCCGTTTAGGAAACCGCAAATGAGCTACGTTGTCGTTACTAATTTAACTAAGGCTTTTGATAATACGCCGGTTTTTGCCAACATCAATTTCACCATCGAAAAAGGGGAGTTCATCACGCTGTTAGGCCCGTCAGGCTGCGGCAAGTCCACTCTGCTGCGCTGCATTGCCGGCCTGAACTCGGTCAATGACGGCAGGATCATGGTCGAAGGTGAGGATATTACCGATCTGCCGCCGCAAAAGCGCGGCATCGGCATGGTGTTCCAGGCCTACGCCTTATTCCCCAATATGACCGCACGTGAAAATATCGCCTTCGGCCTGAAGATTAAGGGCATGGACCCGGCCGAGATTGATCAGAAGGTCAAGAGCGTAATTGAACTCGTGGAGCTGCAGGGCCGCGAGGATCATTTAATCGATGAACTCTCAGGCGGTCAGCGCCAGCGCGTGGCCTTAGCCCGCGCTCTGGTGACCCGGCCGCGCATTTTGTTCTTAGACGAGCCTTTATCGGCCCTTGACGCCAAAATCAGAAAGCGGCTGCGTTATATGATCCGCCAAATTCAAAAGGAAATGGGACTTACCACCATCTTCGTGACGCATGATCAGGAAGAGGCCATGGTGATGTCCGATCGCATTTTCTTAATGAATAAGGGTGAAATCGTGCAGTCCGGCAGCCCGGATGAGGTCTACACCCGTCCGGTCAATGAATTTGCCGCAGGCTTCATGGGCAATTACAACATCATCGATGCCGCCCGCAGCCGGGACTATTTCGGCTTTAACGGCTCGGTGAAGACCGCAGTGCGGCCGGAGGCCATCTTCATCAATCATCCGGCAGAGGGCGTAGAGTGCACTCCGAGGGCAGTCAGCGGCGTTATCACCTTCAAGCAGCTGTTAGGCAATGTGATGCGCTATGCCGTGAAGGCTGACGGACAGGACTTCTCGGTGGATGTGCTCAACTCCCATGCTGAGCAGTACGCCGAGGGCCAGAAGGTGCAGCTGTATTTCACCAAGTCTGAAATCAATGAGCTGAGGGCCTGAGATGCGCCGCGATCTGTATGTCTTTGACATGGACTATACTTTAATCGATGTGGACAGCAGCACTATGTGGTGCCGCTATCTCTTTGAGCGCGGCATCGTCAGGGATCCGAACTTTCTTAAAAGGGAAGCGGAGCTCATGGCGCAGTACGACGCCGGCACTATGGATGTGCGCGACTATATCTCCTTCATGATGGGGGCGCTGCAGCATTTAACGGCCGCAGAGATAAATAAGCTCTGCGCCCAATATGTCAGGGAGGTGTTAAGTCAGCACGTATTCCCGCAGGCGCGGGCGCTGATCAGGGAGCTGCAGGAGCAGGGCGAGCAGATCTTAGTGCTGTCAGCCAGCGCCGCCTTTATCGTGCGCAGCGCTGCGGCGCTGTTCAAGCTGGCCCCTGAGCAGGTCATCGCCATTGAAGTTGCCCGTGACGGGGAGCATTACGGCACGACCATTGTCGGCCAGCCGCCATATAAGTCCGGCAAGGTACTATGTCTGCAGGCCTGGCAGCACTCTCACGGCTGGGAGGGGGCGCGCGTGCACTTCTGGACTGACTCGCACAACGATCTGCCGCTGTGCCGCTATGCCAGCTGCGCGCAGGCAGTCAATCCCAGCCCGGAATTTGCTGCCGCAGCGCAGGAGCTTGATATGCCCATCCTGCACTGGCGCGTCGCTTAAACCTCATTTTTCATATCATCTGCATTATATCTGCAGCAGTCTGCACTGCTGCAGCTTGGCGCTCAGGCGTATACTAAGGTCCATAACATCGCGTTATGTTAAGCTGAGGGCTTAGTTATGGATTATCGCCATTATTTTGAGTTTTTGGTCAATGAAATTCATACGGTGATCTTAGCCTCGCTCGATCCTTTCGGCGGACCGGTAACCTGCGCCCTTGATCTGATGCATCAGGATCAGGAGGGCCTGTACTTTCTCACCGCCAAAGGCAAGGGCCTCTATCGGCGCTTGAGCTTGGATCCGCGCATCGCCTTTACCGCTTTAAAGGGCGCAGATACCATGAGTTCGGCTGCTGTCAGTCTGCGCGGGCGGGTGCGCGAAATCGGCCCTGATATGCTGCCGCTGCTCTTTAAGAAAAACCCGTACATGGCTGAGATTTATCCTGATGAATCAAGCCGCGGGTGTCTGACGGTATTTCAGATTTATGCCGGGAAAGGCGAGTTCTTTGATCTGTCGAAGCGTCCGATTTTCCGGGAGAGCTTCGGTTTTGCCAATGGGCATGAGGTGAATGCGCAGAGCGCACGCTATGTGATCACCGATAAATGCGACGGATGCGGACACTGTCTGCGGGTGTGTCCGCAGGGCAGCATCGTTATTAAAGATGGCAAGGGCATGATCGCGCCCGAGCATTGTCTGCGCTGCGGAGAGTGCCGGTCGGTGTGTCCGCAGCAGGCTGTGGTGCTGCAGGAGCAGAGCTAGCCCTGCAGCGCCCCCTGTATGAAGGTCTGAATATCCTCCGGAGTGGACTGCGCGACCATCTTGGAGGCCAGCATCTGCCCGTCTTTAAACACCGCCAGGGTGGGGATGGTCATGATGCCGTATTTCTCGCACACGTCTGCGGCCTTATCGGCATCTACCCTGGCAATGGTCAGCTGCGGCATCTGCTCGGCAAAGGCCTGAATATGCGGCGCCAGGCGCTTGCAGTGCGGACACCAGTCAGCGGTAAAGCCGGCAATTACCGGGGTCGGGCTTTTTAAAACTGCACTTTCAAATTCAGCAGCGGAATTTACAGCAATTAAGGCCACAGCATTTCTCCTCTGTTTATTTTCTCATTTCCAGCGGCGTTAAGCCTTAGGCTAAGTGTAGCAGGGAAAGGCGGGATTCTACTCTCTGATATTGAGAACTTAGCGCAGCTGAGATTTTGTCGCAGCTGTGCGGCATGCGGCATGGGCATGCGGCAGAGCAGGGCTTCTTATTTGCTGCCGCCAGGATAGATCCGCTGCCTGCAGCAGGGCTTGATGCAGAAATCTGTTCCCGCAGTAGTCTCGGAGCCGCATAATGACGCAGCTCGCGCTGTATAATGTACATACATTGTATATTGCAGGAAGGAGCTTGTAAGCATGGGTAGCGCGTCCATAACTGCGGTGAGAATCGATCCTGAGATCAAAGAGCAGGCATCAGCCGTATTTGCCTCACTGGGGCTGACGCTGTCAGCTGCAGTCAATGTTTTTTTAAGGGCGTCCATTCGCGAGGGCGGTTTGCCCTTTGAGCTCAAAAACTCAAACGCCCCCAAGCCGGGCAATGCCAGCTTAAACCATGCCTTTCTGGCCCGACGGGACGAGTTCTATACGCAGTATGAGGATATTGCCGCAGAAATGTCCAATTACCGCGCGCAGTTTAAAGACAGGAGCGTGCTGTGCAACTGCGATGACCCCTTTGAGTCCGCCTTTTTCAAGTATTTTGTGCTCAATTTTGAGAGTTTGGGGCTGAAAAAGCTTGTCTGCACCAGTTATGCCGCTTCAGCGCTGTCCGGGCAGGAATATCCGCTTGACGGCGGCGCAGGGGCGTATAAAGCGGAGATCGGTGCAGTGCCGGATCAGGAGACGCTGCTGCGCCCTGACGGATCGCTGAACCTTGAGGAGCTGCTGGCTGTGCCTGAAAATTCCCTGGTAAGACTGCAGGGGGACGGAGACTTCAGATCGCCTGAGTGCATCGAATTCTTAAAGCAGGCAGACATCGTGGTGACTAATCCTCCGTTCAGCCTGTTTCGCGAATATATGGCGCAGCTGACAGCTTACCGCAAGAGCTTTGTAATATTAGGCAATATGAACGCGGTGACCTGCAAGGAGATCTTTCCTTTATTTCGCGAGGATGCGGTGTGGTACGGCGACTCTATTCGCAGCGGCGATCGCAAGTTCTATGTGCCGGCTGACTATCCGCTGCAGGCCAGCGGCTGCGGCATTGATGCGGACGGCAGGCGTTTTATCCGCGTGAAGGGGGTGCGCTGGTTTACCAATTTAGACCACGGCAGGCGCCATCAGCCTCTAAAACTAAGCCGCAGTTTTAATACCGAAGATTATCCTAAGTATCAGAACTACGATGCCGTAGAAGTAGGCCGTACTGCGGATATTCCGGCAGATTATTCCGGGATCATGGGCGTACCCATTACTTTTTTGGACAAATACTGTCCGCAGCAGTTTGAGATCCTGATGCTGGCTAACGGCAATGCCCGCACCAGCGTCAGTCCTGAAATTTTAAAAGCAGTGGGCTATAGTCCCCACGATGGGGACAAGGGCGGCGTCGGATTAATTGGCGGGCGCAAAATGTATGCCCGCATTTTGATCCGCAGGAGAGCGGCGTGAAACTGGACTTAAAAGTGCCGTGCACCTATCAGGGAGGCAAGCAGCGCTTAAGCGCAGAGCTTGCAGATCTGCTTTTGCAGCAGGCGGATGGACAGACCTGCTTTTTTGACCTGTGCTGCGGTTCAGGAGCGCTGTCAATTGAACTGATTGCCCGCGGGATAAAGCCTGAGCGTCTTTTTATGCTCGACTGCAGTTCCTGGGGGGCGTTCTGGCAGAAAATCGGGCAGGGGACTTTCGATCTGTCGTATTTTGATCAGCTGCTGCAGGAACTGCCTGCCGATAAACGGCAGGTGAAGGCCCACATGCAGAGTCTGGCGCAGCAGCCGGTGCAGAACCATGAGGCTGAGCGCTATATTCTGCTGCAGTCCTGCTCCTTTGGCGGCAAACAGATCTGGTATAACGGCAGCCGCTGGGAAAATGCCTTTTTCCGCGATTATTGGGAACCTACAGCGCACAGCGTGCGCCGCAGTCCGGCCAATCCCATGCAGCCGGCTGCGCCGGAGCTGCGCCGCCGCATCACTCTTCTAATGGAATATATGCGCGGAGTCACGGTGATAAGGCAGGATATTACGGCGATGCTCGATTATGCTGTGCCTAAAAATGCTGTAGTGTACGCAGATCCGCCGTATGCCGGAACTACCGGCTATGCCTTCGGCTTTGACCTTTTAGACTTTTGCCGGCGCTTTAAGGCATCTCACGCCGTACCTCTGTTTGTCTCTGAGGGGCGGCAGCTGTCGCCGCGTGCGGCGCAGCTTCATCTGGGCGGCGCTAAAGGCGGGATCTCCGGGCTGCGCCGCGGCCGCCGTCAGGAATGGCTGAATGTGTTTTAGAACAATCCCATCAGTTTCGAGAGGGGGGAGTGACCGTTCAGGGCAACAATTCTGGAGCAGGCTTTGAAGTACTCGAGCTTGCTGAGCGGCGATACTGACAGCGTATAGTGATCAGGCTCAATCTTAGTAAATGAAATAATTTTGTCGGTCAGGTAGTGCTCTTCCCCTAAGGCCCTGAAGGCATCGGTAATTTTCACGCCGGCTTCCGAAACGCCTTTTACCTGCAGCCTCCAAGTGCCGTTGGCTTTGCTGCCTGCAGGGAACAATATGGTATTGCCGATATAATCAACCCCGTTGAAATTCAGCGTGATGTCCCGGCGCTCTGCAGTTTTTTCGGGCTCGATGCCGAAGAACTCTACCGCGCCCTGCATGAATACGGCAGGTGAGGCGGTGAAATCCAGCTGCAGTTCACATGACTTCACGATCCTGGCCTGCATGGAAAGATCGATGATATTTCTGGATCCGCCGGTTAGCGATCGACTTTCCATCCAGAGCGTCTGCTCGCCGGCGTCGGCGTAAACCTTAAGCAGTGGAAGCGGCTCTGCATTGTTGTCGGCAGCGCTTTGCGTCAGCTGTTCAAGGGGCGGTATGGAGGTGTGCAGACCGCCTCCAAAGAGCTTTTTAAAGAGCTTTTTACCGACGCTGGGGCGGGAGGCAGCGCTGCGGCTGCGCAGCTGCAGCGCTATCTCTTTGCTGACATAGCCGTTGTTTAAAAGCCTCTCGACATCTGCTGCGGTTTTTATGGGCCAGTACGCAGGTCCTAAGGATGACAGGGAGCTTAAATAGGCGCTGATATTCTGCTGAATGAAAGCTGGGTTGACGTCACCGTCCTCTGAGGACAGCAGGACGGCGCTTTCAAAATTATGCCACAGCCCGCCTGCGGTAAGATTATTCGATCCGATAATGACAGCAGCATTGGGGCCGCCGAAAAAACTGTACAGCTTAGGATGGAAGCTCTGCTGGACTTGGTCTTCAGTATGAATAACCGCCAGTTCATCAGCAATTTCAAGCAGGGAGAGCAGAGCTTCGTAAGAGGTGCCGCCTAAATCAACTCCGATGAAAAAACAGAGTCTGCCGCCGTGATCCTGCTTAAAGCTCTTTAAGGCAGGCATTAAGCGCAGTACCCCGCTGTTTTTGGCAAATGCGGTTACCGCAGTAAAGTTCGTATAACTGCCTGAGCGCAGCATCCTGCTTAAAATGCTGCCCAGCTGCTCATCAAAAGGCTGATGAATGGTTTTAATCATGCTTTGCCGTCCTGCGCAGATCACCGGGATGAAACTGCGCTATGTTGATAATTTAAATGCAGTGTAGCATGAATTTCGACTGAGCGCGCCGTGTCGGCGCAGGCGGAAAAGGGCATGAAAAAAGGAGGCTGACGCCTCCCTTTTCACTTTATGCAGGAGACCTCAGATTCTGATCTAAGATCCCCTAAGGCTGCTCCTGCTTAAAAGTCAGCTTTTGGCATTGCCGTCGGCGTTATCGCCGCTCTGACCTGCCTGCTGCGCCGCTAAGGCCTGGAGTTCAGCATCGCGCTGCTTCTTGAGCTCGCGCAGCTTAGCGGCCGCTTCTGCCTGCTTCTTCTTCTCCTCAATGGGCACATACTTGGTGAAGTTGCGCATGATGAGCACGAAGAACACCGGTACGAAGAAGATGGCCAGCACGGTGGCCGACAGCATGCCGCCGATCACGCAGATGCCGATTTCATTACGGCCGGCTGCACCGGCGCCGGAGCTGACGGCCAGCGGCAGCACGCCTAAGATGAAGGCCGACGAGGTCATTAAGATCGGGCGCAGTCTGATCTTTGCAGCCTCAACTACCGCCTCGGACAGGCGCGAGCCTTTATCGTAAAGCTCCTTGGCAAACTCCACAATCAGGATGGCGTTTTTGGCTGACAGACCTACCGTCGTTAATAGACCTACCTGGAAGTACACGTCGTTGCGCAGCACCGTCTGCACCGGCACGTACTGCGTGATCAGGGCCGCCAGAATGGCGCCGATAATGCCCAAGGGCAGCACCAGGATCACGGCGAATGGAATGGACCAGGATTCATACAGGGCCGCCAGCGATAAGAACACGATCAGGATGGAGACCGCATACAGCATCGGGGCCTGCTCGCCGGACAGTCTTTCCTGATAGGAAAGACCGGTCCACGAAATGCCGAAGCCTGCCGGCAGGACTTCTGCGGCTATGCGCTCCATTTCCTGCATGGCCTGACCGGTGGAGATCCCAGGGGCCGGAGCGCCCTGAATGTTCATGGCGCCGACGCCGTTATAGCGCTCCAGACGCGGTGAGCCGTAGGTCCAGGAGGTGGTGGCGAAAGCGGAGAACGGCACCATCTCGCCGTCGGCATTGCGCACGTACCATTTGTTGAGATCGAGCTCATTCATGCGCGCCGGCGCATCGGCCTGCAGATAGACCTTCTTCACGCGCTGACGGTCAATGAAGTCGTCGATATAAGCCGAGCCCCAGGCCACGGATAAGGTAGTGTTGATATCGTTTACCGTAAGCCCTAAGGCCAGAGCCTTCTCGTAATCGAGTTCGAGCTTGAACTGCGGGGTATCGTCCATGCCGTTGGCGCGCACCTGCATTAAGAGCGGGGACTGCTGCGCGGCGTAGACATAGTCCTGACGGACCTTGGTGAGCATCTCATGGCCGGCGCCGCCGTTGTCCTGCAGATACATATCAAAGCCCGTTGCGGTACCTAATTCCGGAATGGCCGGCACGTTGAAGGCAAAGGCCAGACCTTCGCGGATGCCCATTAAAGGCATGTAAGCGCGGTTGGATATAGCGTCTGCATGCTGATCGGAGCGGGTACGCTCGGACCAGTCCTTGAGGCGGATGAAGGCCAGACCGGCGTTCTGACCGGAGCCTGCAAACGAGAAGCCCGTCACGTACATCACCGAGGCGGTATTCTCAGCTTCATTCTCAAAGAAATAGTCGGACATCTTGCTCAGGGCAACGGTGGTTTTTTCTACCGTGGAGCCTGCCGGCAGGTTCACCATGGCCAGCAGCACGCCCTGATCTTCTGAGGGCAGGAAGGCCGACGGGATCTGGATGAAGCCTATCGCCAAAGCCGCGCAGATGCCGGCGTAATAGGCCATCTCGCGCTTGATGCGGCGGATCACGAGGTTGACCTGGCGCTGATAGGCCGCAGCCATCCTGCCGTAATACTTATTGAAGAGCTCAAAGAACTTCGTCACCGGAGTGAGCAGCTTGGCCTGCACGAACTCAGCCTTAGCGATGAACTTAAAGCGCGATTTGGACTCGCGCGCTTCCTTGCCCTTGAGCATGGTGGCGCACAGGGCCGGGGTTAAGATCAGGGCAATCAGCACTGACAGCACCATGGCCGATACGATGGTGATGGAGAACTGACGGTAAATCACGCCGGTCGAGCCGCCGAAGAACGCCATCGGCACGAACACGGCTGACAGCACTAAGGCGATGCCGATCAGCGCTCCCGTGATCTGATCCATCGATTTCTCGGTAGCCTCTTTAGGCGGCAGATCTTCCTCTTCAATAATGCGTTCGACGTTTTCCACCACCACGATGGCATCATCCACCAATAGACCGATGGCCAGCACCAGGCCGAACATCGTCAGCGTGTTAATGGAGAAGCCTAAGGCCGACATGATGGCGAAGGTGCCCAGCAGCACTACCGGCACCGTAATGGACGGGATCAGGGTGGCGCGGAAGTTCTGCAGAAACACGTACATGATGAGCACCACCAGGATGATGGCTTCAATTAAGGTGTGGAATACCTCGTTGATGGATACTTTAATAAAGTCGGTGGTATCGAAAGGATAGACCACATCAATCCATTCCGGGAAGTACTGCTGCAGATCAGCCATCAGGGCTTTCACATTTTCAGCCGTATCCAGAGCGTTGGCGCCGGAGGCCAGACGAATGGCGATGCCGGATGTCGGCAGGCCATTGTAGCTGCCCCGTACCTGATAGCTTTCAGAACCGAGTTCAATGCGCGCTACATCCTTTAAGTACACCTTAGTGCCGTCGGTATTCACGCGAATTAAGATGTTGCCGAACTCCTCTGCTGAAGTCAGACGGGACTGACCGGTAATGGTATAGGCATACTGCTGGCCGGGAACCGCCGGAGTGCCGCCTAAGGAGCCGTAGGTCACCTGCGCGTTCTGCGCGGTGATGGCGGCGGTGATCTCGCTGACCGTGACGCGCAGATTGTTGAGCTTTTCAGGCTCCAGCCAAATACGCATGGCGTACTCAGAGCCGAACACCATCAAGTCGCCCACGCCGGCTACACGGGCCATAGGTTCGCGGATGTTGGCGTAAATATAGTCGGACAGGTCGGTGTTGGTATGTTCGCCGTCATTGGCAACCAGACCTACCACCATTAAGAAGGCGTTGGTGGACTTGGTCACATCCACGCCGTTGGACTGCACCACCTCAGGCAGCTGGGACTGCGTCTGCTGCAGCTTATTCTGCACCTGCACCTGCGCAATATCCGGATTGGTGCCCGGCTCGAAGGTGATGGTGATGTCCGAGTTGCCGTAGGAGTCAGAAGTGGCCGACATGTACATATAGCCGTCAAGGCCGGTCATATTCTGCTCGATGATCTGCGTCACCGTGCGCTCCACCGTGGTGGCGTCTGCACCGGCGTAGGAGGCGCGGATGGACACGGAAGGCGGCGCAATGGTCGGATACTGCGCAACAGGCAGCGTCATTACGGCCAGCGCGCCTGCCAGCATGATCACGATGGCGATCACCCAGGCGAAAATCGGGCGGTTAATAAAGAAACGTGCCATATTTTACTGTCCTTTAGATTTACTCAGCTGCCGGGGCTGCAGCATCCTGGTCTGCTTCGGGCTTGCTGCCGTCATCGGGCAGATCGACTACGGCCACCGGCGTGCCGGTACGCACCTTCTGCAGATTGGACACGATCACCTGCTCGCCCGGCTTCACGCCCTCTGAGATCACGAAGTAGCGATCGTAATTGGTGGCAATCTGCACATTGCGCCGCTGGGCCCTGCCTTCAGCATCGATCACGAAGACATAGCTCACGCCTGCAGCCTCGCGGGTCACGGCGTTCTGATCGACGATTACGGCATTAGGAATAGTGCCTTCATTGATGTCGCCGCGCAGGAACATGCCAGGCAGCAGCACATGATCGGGGTTCGGCACAATCGCACGCAGGTTCACCATGCCGGTGGTCTCATCTACCGACACTTCCGAGAACTCTAAAGTACCCTGATAGGGGTATTTCTCGCCGTTGGAGTAATAGATATCTACCGAGGCCTTGCCGTCGGCGGTCACGAAGTTGCCCTTTTCAATGGCCTGACGCATCTGCAGGTGGGCTTCAACCGACTGGCCTAAATCCACGTACATCGGATCGAGCTGCTGAATGGTGGTCATGGGCTCGACCTGCTGGGCCGACACTAAAGCGCCTTCCGTGACGTTGGAGCGCGAGATGCGCCCTGAGATCGGAGCATAGACCTTGGTGTAGTTTAAATTGATTTCCGCCGTCTGTACGTCAGCTTCAGCCATCTCTACTGAGGCGGCAGCCTGCAGATAGGCGGCCTGTGCGTCATCGTAATCCTGGCGGGAAACTGCGTTGCGGTTGAGCAGTGCGCGGTAGCGATCGGCGCGCAGCTTGGCGGTGTGCAGATTGGCATTAGCCGAGGACAGCTGCGCCTTGGCGCTGTCGTACTGGGCCTGATAGATGGCCGGATCGATCTGATAGAGCTGAGTGCCCTCTTCGATATTGGCGCCTTCGACAAACAGTCTCTTCTGAATGACGCCGGTAACCTGCGGACGCACTTCTGCGCGGCGGGTGGCATTAGCGCGGCCGGTTAAATGCGAGACTACCGGCACATCAATGGTGCTGACGGTATAGACGTCCACCGGCAGAGCCTGCGCCGCCTGCTGCGGCTCGTCGCCGCAGGAGGAGAGCAGGAGCGCTGCGCTGACGGCCGCGGCCGCCGCGCTTAAGCGTAAATTCTTGATTTTAATTGACATTAACATAAGCAGTATACCTTATTGCGACTTATGCACTTGTTCTGCACTTGTATTTCACCTTGGGTGAGCGTGCCTATTGTAGCGCAAAATTTAAAGATACGTACATTCATGACTGTATGTTATAATGCCCCTGCCTTAAAACCGGGCAGACAGCTTTAATAGGAACGATATGCCGAAAAGAACGCACGAAGAGGCGATGCTGACTAAGCAGCAGATCATGGATGCTGCTTATAAAGTCTTTTCTGAAAAAGGCTACGACAAAACCTCATTATCCGATATTGCACGGGAAGCCGGCGTGACCCGCGGGGCCATCTACTGGCATTTTGAAGACAAAGCTGAGCTGCTGTGCGAACTCATCAGGGGAATGGCGGAAAAACACAATTTAGCCGGGCATCTGCGGCGCGCAGCCGATCCGGAGGAAACTGATCCTCTGGGGCTGCTCAAGCAGTGGATGCTGCAGCACTCTACACTGGAGGCGCAGAAGCTCTTTACCTCTAATTTAGGGCTGGTGGTGCGCGCGGTCTTTGACGGTACGGAAACTGAAAATGCGCTGCGCGAGCGCGTGCATGAAATGCTGCTGGAGCGCGATCAGATCTTATCGGCTGCAGTGGTCAATGCAGTCAACCACCGCCAGCTGCCCTCCAATGCCGATGTGGAGCTTATCTGCAGCTTTCTCACTTATATCTTAAACGGCTACTGCAATGTTGATCGCTTCGGCTTTCGCGCGCAGGATCAGGAAAATGTCTATCAGCGGCTGGTAGATTTCTGCTTCGATGAGCTCTCGCAGTTAAAGCGCCGCAGCTCGGTGCGCCGACGCGGCAGCGCCTTGGGCTTGGCTCATCTGCAGCTTAGTTAGCAGCAGTCTCCTGCGGCCTTTTTAATCGTGCCGTCGGCATTTAGGCCCACGCTGGCGGCATCGATGCCTTTCTGGGCCACTTCCTGCGCCGTCGGCGGCAGCGGCCGCGGCTTGCCGTCCTCATCTACCGCTACATAGATATAGCAGCCTTCAGTGACCATATCGCGCTCGGAGATGGAATAAGCGTAGGTCTTCTTCACCCACATCTCTAAATGCACCTTCAGCGAGGTGTGTCCTACATGGCTGCAGTAGCCGTAAATGCAGACCACATCTCCTACCGACACCGGCTTTAAAAATGACATGGCTTCCACCGCCACGGTGACTACGCGGCCCTGCGCCACTTCGCGGGCCAGGATGGCGCCGGCGATGTCCAGCTGCGACATGATCCAGCCGCCGAAGAGATCGCCTGCGGGATTAGTGTCCTTAGGCAGCGCCATGGTACGCAGCAGCAGATTGCCCACCGGCGGATGCGGACGCTTGTTTTCGCTCATGTAAAAAACTCCTGTATTTGATCGCCGCTCCCAGCCTGCGCCGGCGGCGGAACTGCGTCTATTTTAAATGAAAACAGCTCAGGCGGCGGACTGCAGGTCAAGCCTCGGCGTTCCGTGCTAATATGAGTCAGGTTTAGGAGATCTCCATGCTCACTCTTGAAGAACAGCACCAGTATCTGCAGCAGGTCTCGCGCACTTTTGCGCTGACCATCCCCTTAATTAAAGGATCGCTGAGCGATGCCATCGCCAACGCCTATTTAATCTGCCGCATCGCTGACACCATGGAAGACGATCCCGTCGCCGCGCCCCAGGTCAAAGCGCAGTGGCTGCGCCGCTTTGCAAGGGAGCTGGATGCCGGTTTTGCCGATGATGAAGCGCTGCTGCTGCTGCAGGATGAGGCGCGCAGGATTTTAAAAGCCGGGGCAGTGCCGGAGGAGTATATGCTCTCGTGCAATCTGTTCTCCGTGCTGCAGCGCACCCGCAGCTTTGAGCCGCAGGTGCAGCGCATTATCGGACATGGGGCGGCCGTGCTCTCGCGCGGCATGGCCAGACAGCTGACTGACACGCAGGAGATCCAGGATCTGCCCGGAGTCGATCGCTACTGCTATGCCGTGGCTGGGGTGGTGGGCGAGCTTTTAGCGCTGCTCTTTATCAAAAACAGTCCGGCGCTGAGTGAGGGCGCGCGCAAAGAGCTGCTGAATTTATCCGTCAGCTTCGGTGAAGGGCTGCAGCTGACCAATATTTTAAAAGATCGCTCTGCAGATGATCTGCGCGCCGTTTCCTTTCTGCCGCGTACTGAGGCGCAGCTGAGCGGGGCGGATCTTATCCTGCATTACTGCGCGGTAGCCCAGGGACATCTGCTGCAGGCCGGGCAGTTTACCTGCCTGCTCGATCCAAGGACGCTTTACGGGGTGCGTTTTTTCTGTCTGCTCAATATTGCCATGGCGGTGCTGACCTTAAAGAAAATTGAAGCAAGGCCCCTGGGCACGCAGCAGGAGCTTAAAATCTCGCGCTCAGCGGTAAAGCGCTGTCTGCGCTGCTGCGCCCTGTGCGCGCGCTTTAATTGGACCACCCGGATGCTTTTGGCCTGGCTGCGCCGGGGCAGCACCATGATCGTGCGCGATGCGGCTGAACTTAGGCGGCAGGTGAGCTTGTGGGAGCATGAGCCCGCACCGGATGCCGATTAGGTACAATAGGACAGCTTAAGGAACTTGTCGGCGCGTTGAGCGTCAAACAGTGCGCATACGCAGATAACCGTGACTATCAAAGGAGCAGGATTTAAATGTTTATGAAAAATAAAATGCTGCAGCAGGTAAGAAATTTAGGCCTGATGCTGGCGGCGGCTCTTTTATGCCTCAATGCCGCGCACGCTGCGGTCGAATATAAGGAAGGGGAGCACTATAAGGTGCGCGCTGAGAGCATTACCGCCAAGCCTGAGATCCGCGAGTTCTTTTCGTTTTGGTGCGGACACTGCTTTGCCATGCAGCCGACCTTTAAAAAGATTGAAGAAACCTACCAAGGTAAGGCTCAGTTTATTCAAAATCCGGTAGGGCTTTTAGGCGGCATGATGGGGCCGGAGTCGCAGCGCGCCTTTGCGGCGGCATCCTTAATGGGCCTGCAGCAGGAGTTTACCGACCGTTTATTCCACGACATGCACGTCAATAACAAGATCCCGCACAGTCATGCGGATATGGCGGCCTTTTTTGCCCGCGAGCTGGGGATCCCCGAGAGCAAATTTGAGCGCGACTACAGCGCTTTTCCGGTGGCCGGCATGGTGGCTGAATACGATCGGCAGGTAGAAAGCCATGACTTGGATGCGGTGCCGGAGATCCTGGTTAACGGCAAATATTTGGCCGTGATGGAGTCGGTGGATTCCGATGAGGCGCTTATTGACCTCATCGGCTATCTCCTAACCTTAAAATAAAGCGGCAGATCTTCAGTTCATCCGGCAGGGCAGCGGGGCCGGATGCTCATCATAATGCTTGTAAGTCAGCACAAATTCGGCATGTCCTAAGGCCTCGGATTTGCTCTGCCCGCCTGAGGCTAAATGCTCAATCATCCCAATAATTTCCGCACTTACTTCATCGAGCGTCGCGCCTTCTGAGATGATGCGCCCGGCGTTGATATCCATGTCTCCTGCCATGCGCGCATAAGTTTCCGGATTGCAGCATACCTTAATGACGGGGGCGATCACCGAGCCGATGGTCGATCCTCTGCCGGTAGTGAAAAGGATCACACTGCATCCGCAGGAGATGAGTTCGCAGGCCTCGGCGGTGTCGCAGATGTTGGGAAAACCGAAGCGCACCGGTCCGTCAGGGATCACGTCCATGAGGTAGAGGCCCTTGCCGGGAGCTGTCTGCCCGGGCACGATGACGCCTGCAATCTGACTGCTGCCTGATTTGGCGTACGCTCCTAAGGACTTTTCCTCCTGCGTGGTCAGGCCGCCCACGGCATTGCCGTTGGAAAAAGATCCCAGGCCCAAGGCGCTGTAATAACGCCGGCACTTATCCATTTCCTGCAGCAGAGCCTGGCGCACTTCATCATTGACCGCCCGATCGGCCATCAGCTGCTCGCAGCCGATAAGCTCGCCGCTCTCCTCAAAGATGCAGGCGGCTCCAGCGGCAATCAGCTGATCAAAGGCGCGTCCGACAGAGGGATTGCCGGTGATGACTGAAGTGCCGTCTGAGCCGCCGCAGATGGTGCCGACGGTGAGATCGCCCAAAGTGATGGCGCGGGTCGGCGTGTGCTGCAGCGCATTGAGATAATCCTGCACCAGCTGTTTGCCGCGGGTAATGGCGGGCAGGGTACCGCCTTCCTCCTGAATCACCACGATCCCGCAGGGTCGGCCGCTGGCGATAATCTCTGCCTTGAGCTTCATACTGTCAAAGTTCTCACAGCCCAAAGAGACCAGCACCACGGCGCCTATATTTGGATTAAGGCACATCCCGTGCACTAAGCGATAGGCGTAGGCGCTGGGGTAGCAGCCTGAGAAGCCGAAATACTGCACCGCCTGCCCTTTAAAGGCGGCGGCGATTTCTTTGGCGGCATGGCTGGCGCATTCCACCGTGAACACCACCTGCACGTAATTGCGGATGCCGACGCGGCCGTCTTGTCTTAGAAAGCCCTGCATCTTGTCAGTCCTCACGATGAAAGCCGAAAATGTAGTCGCTCTTTAAATTGTGGGTATGGATATGCGCGCCCGGGGCAATCGCCTGCGTCGCACTGCCGATAGGGGCGCGATGCTTAATGACCTTGTCGCCTGGGGCTATGGGCGCAATGGCAAGCTTATGCCCCAAATCAACCGCATCCAAGGCGGTGAGCTCGCCGCATTCGTACTGTACGTGATCGCCCGGCTCAATATGCTCCAGCGCCACCACGCAGTTATCCCCCTGATCCATCAACAGCGCGCGTTTAGAAGCCATAGAGCGCTCCGCCGTCCACCACCAGCACCTGTCCCGTCACAAAGGAGGCAGCCTCAGAGGCTAAATACACGCTGGCCCAGCCGATATCCTCGGGCTTGCCGAATTTCTGCATGGGGGTGCGCCCTAAGATTTTGGCCTTGCGGGGCGGATCGTTATCCACAGCCTGATGCAGCATCGGGGTCTCAATCCAGCCCGGGGCAATGCCGTTGACGCGGATGCCGCAGGGGGAGAGCTCAGTGGCAAGGCCGTGGATCATGCCCAAAAAGGCTGATTTGGCAGCCGCATAGCCGGTGACATAAGGCTGACCTAAAAACGAGGTCATAGAGGCGGTAAACTGGATATTGCCGCTTTTACGGGCCTTCATTGCGGGGACTAAAGCCTTGGTTAGAGCAAAGGAGCCCACAACATGCGTGCGCAGCACGGAGGTGAAATCCTCGACCGTCATCTCTTCAATCGGCTTTTTGCAGTGATTGCCGGCGTTATTGCACAATATATCGATGTGCCCGAAATCTCGGAGGAGGCCATCAGCAAAGTCCGGGATTGCGGCGGTGTCGTTAATATCAAGCTGCCGCGCCGCAGCGCCGTGACCGAGCCTTACCGCAGCTTCTTCACATAAATGCAGGCGGCGGCTGGCGATGATGACCTGAGCGCCGCTGGCGGCCATGCACTCGGCCATCGCAAACCCAAGGCCGCTGGCGCCGCCGGTAATTAAAGCGGTTTTGCCCGCTAAAGAAAAGGGATTGGCCAGAACCATGATGAATTCTCCTGTCCTTACATCACTCCGAAGGTCTTAAAGGCCTCAACCGTGCTCATGCCCTGACGAATGGCATCGCGCACCTTATTTTCCGTAGATACTTTCTCAAAGGCCCGTGAGAACGCCTCTTCAACAGCTTCCTTGGGTACAATTAACGTGCCGTCGCGATCGCCGAACACCACGTCGCCCGGGCGCACCGGGATGCCGTTAAATTCAATGGCGCAGTTAAAATCCAGCACCTTGCCGCGCACGCCCTGATCCTGCGCGTAGGTCCCGAGGCAGCAGACCGGGAAGTTAAGCTCTAAAATTTCCCGGCTGTCGCGGCAGTAGCCGTCCAGTACCGCCCCGGCGGATTTGCAGGCGATGGCGCGGTTGGACATTAAGCCGCCCCACAGGGCGTAATTGGGCGAGCTGCCGGAGGTAATGTAGACGTCGTTTTCCTTGAGCGAGTCCAGGGCCTCAAACATGATCCCGAAGGACTGATTGCCCTGCTGCCAGTGCCCTGAGGAGGAATGCTCTTCATAGACATCGGCCTCCAGCACCGGCATGGCGCGGCCCAGCACCACGGTATCGGGGTTTAGAATTTTGATCTGCGGGGCTAAGAACTGATGACGAAAGCCCATTTGATCCAGAATGTCGCCGACCACGGCAGTGAAGAGTTTGGTTTTAGCGGCTGTAAACAGCTCGCCGTCATTTGACCATTGGGGCATACAGACCTCCTGCAGTTGTAAAGCTGTTAACATTATAGCCAAAACATCAGACTGTCTGACAGGTTGATAATTAAACGTGATCTGCATCGCACCATGCCGTCTGCCGGCGTCTGCTAAAATATGATCAGCTCAAAGCCGAGCTGATGCGGGGCTTAGACGCACCGGATTATTTTGAGAACTAGAATTTTAATGCGGACCTGCGCTCTGGCCTGTTGGCAGCAGAGGCGGTCGGAACAGAGCACGGTATGCCGGCAAAGATGGATCCTGAAGATAAAATCATCGCCACTTCCTTAACCTCGCAGGTGGAGCGCTATATCATTGCTCTGATCCGCAGAGAGCAGCTCAAGCCCGGCGACGCCCTCCCCAGTGAAATGCAGCTGGTCGAGCAGCTGGGACTGAGCCGCAGCGTGGTGCGTGAAGCCTTCAGATCACTGGCGGCCCTGGGTATTGTGGAGATCAGAAGCGGCAGAAAGCCGCGGGTCAAGACTTTTGACAGCTCGGTTTTGGAGCTGCTGCTCAATTTTGCCGCCAGCACTGCGCAGGTATCGCTGGAGCAGATCCTGGAGGTGCGCACCGGCATGGAGATCTACTGTGCGTCCTTAGCGGCGCAGCGCATTACCACTGATGAAGAGCAGGCACTTTTGCAGGAGACCTGCTCTATTGAAAAGTACATCAGCGATCCGGAATCCTTCACCCAGCATGATCTGCGCTTTCACCGCCTGCTGGCGCAGGCCGCGCACAACTTCCTTTACGCTCTGATGCTGCAGGCGCTGCATCAGCAGATCCATCAGTCCATTACTGCAGGCCTGGCTCTGCAGCAGAGCGCTGAGGAAAGAGCGCGCATTGTGACGCTGCATCAGGATATCTGCGCGGCCGTATGCGCGCATGATGCGGAAAAAGCAGCGGCGGCTATGCGCCGGCATTTTGCTGCGGTAGAGCAGGCTGCGGCGGCGGCAGCTGCAGGATCACAGCTTTACATTAAAACAGGCTTGAAATAGGTTAAAATCGGATATAAGGATCTGCTGATCAGATCGCAGGGCAGTTGTGGGGAAACACGGAAATGCAGCAGGGACCACAGCCCTGCCTGCGCATAAGCGGATAAAGTCGAGCAGGTAAAAAGAGCATACAAGGACGCAGCATGGGCGGCAATCACAGCAATTTCAGCTTTTTGAGTGCGGAATTTCCGCTGCTGTACGAGCTTTCATCCAGCGCTGAGCATTATGTACACAGCGATCCGGCCGCCTGTTTGTTTAAACTGCGGCTGTTCTGTGAAACTTTGACTTCAGACATCATTGATCTTACGCATTTAAAGACCTCGCATTTAAACAGCGGCTCTGTCCAGACGCAGTTTGAGCGCATCAATCTGATTGCCAAATCCTTTAAGCTCAATCCGGATGTCACCAAGGCCTTTCATCAGCTGCGCATGGTGGCCAATCAGGCGGTGCACGGCAAGGCGGACAGCGGCAGCCCGCAGGATGCAGCAGACTGTCTCAGACTGTCGTGGTATTTATCGCGCTGGTTCTACCGCGCCTTCGGGCGCAATAAGCAGCAGCTCGCGGGGCTGACTTTTACCCCGCCGCATCATTGATGATATGCTCAAGGAGGCCGGCTGGAAGGTCGACAGCGTCACGCTGACTTACGCCAATGGCGCCCGTCCGGTGCGCAATCTTGATCAGGCGATTGCTGAATATCCCGTTAAGGGCGGGCGCGCTGACTATGTGCTCTTCTGCGGCCTTAAGCCGGTGGCGGTGCTGGAGGCTAAAAAGGGATCGCTGGGCACTTCCGGCAAGCTCGATCAGGCAGAGCGCTACAGCATCAACTTTGATTTCACCTCTGACCCGCGCCTGCAGCGCCCCTTTAAGGAGGAGGCAGGTCCGTGGCCGGCTGCAGGTGGAGAGTGCTATCAGATCCCCTTTGTGCTGGCTGCCAACGGCAATCCTTATCACTCCTACGATCCTGAACTCTCGGGAACCTGGATGCGCGATGTCAGACAGTCCTGCAATTTAAGATGCCCCGTCGGCGCCATTCCGTCTCCTGCAGATTTCCTCGGGCTTTTAGCACTGGATAAACAGCAGGCGGCAGCGAGACTGGCCGCTGAGCCCATGGACTATTTAAAGCTGCGGCCTTATCAGGAACAGGCGGTGCGCGCGGCAGAGCAGCAGCTGGTACAGGGCCGGCAGCGTCTGCTTATCAGCATGGCGACCGGCACCGGCAAAACTCTGGTGGCGCGGGGCCTGATTTACCGTCTGCTTAAGGCCGGACTGTACAAGCGCATTCTCTATCTGATGGACAGAATTTCCCTTGCCGATCAGGCTGCAGCCATGTTTGATGAAGATCCGGTGGAAGGCAGTCACAAATTCAGTCAGATTTATGCGGTCAACCGCAGCGACAGCTTTGAGGTCAAAAGCGAAACCAAGGTGCAGATTGCCACGGTGCAGGGGCTGGTGCGCAGGCTGTTTGCCGGTGAGGGCCTCGCAGTAGGTATTGTTGTGAATGTGCCCGAAGAGCATGATGTTGGAAACCCGCATGGAACCGTTCCAAAAGAGCAGCGGGTAGTGCATCAGTACAGCAGTGTGGCCGCTGAGCTCAAGTTTGAGCTCCTTGTAGGGGGTGATCTCCACCAGTACGTCAGAAAGTTCGTCCGGATGCTTGCGGGCAAAGTAGTCGTGATTGCCGATGATCAAATGTTTGCGCCCCTGCAGCTGCTGCAGGTAGTCTTTGGCGATCTCCAGCCGCTTGAAGGTGAAGTCCCCCAAGATCCATACGTCATCATCATCGCCTACCCGCTTATTCCAGTTGGCGATTAATGCGGCATCCATCTCCTGCACGTCGGCAAAGGGGCGGGCGCAGAACTTGATGACATTGGCGTGGCCGAAGTGCAGATCGGCGGTAAAAAAAATGCATAGAGGCCTCTTTAAAAGCAACTGATAACCTCATTATAACCAGCTGCTGCGGCTTTTTTGAATCGGCATGCGGCACAGCCTCAGGCAGGCGCTCCGGCTGCGCTGATGGCACCATGAAGAGCAATTCTTTCTTTTGTGAGTGCTCCTAAAAACCAGCTCCGCCGCACAGGTCGGCGTGTCGGCGCAGCTGCAAGAGGACAGGTCAGCGCGCCGGCTGTACGCAAATATCGATGCCGCTGCAGGCGCTGCAGTTTATTTTTTATTCTGGGGATTTTGTTCCTGCGGTGTCTTGACGGCGGCAAGCTGCGATACGCTCTGCACCGCGTTGGTTGGCAGTACCGCAAGGGCTAAGAGAGTAAAAAAGCAGCTGAAGATGGTGAAGGGCTCGATGTAGTAAGCAAGCCCAGAAAGCACGGTCACGCTGATGCTTTCCATGCAGATAAAGCGCTGCAGCCCTAAGCCGAAGATCAGCGGCTGGCGCTCATCCTCGGTCTTCAGCGTGCTTAAGATCTTGATGGATCGCAGGGAGATCAGCATTGACAGCACCAGCTGCAGCGCCGCAGTCCCTAAGCATAGGAGAAAGAACAGCCACGCCAGCTGCCGGCTGAAGGGCTCGGCGTCATTGAAAAAGTACAGAATTACCTCAAAAGTCAGTGCCGCGGGCAGAAAGGTCGATCCCCACATCCGCGATCTCAGCTTAATATACGGCTCCAAATCCGGCATGCTGCGCATCATGACCTCCTTTAATCCACCTTCTGCTCTTGGGACTTCGTGTCGGCAGCGTCCGCAGGTGCGCTCTTTTCAGCGGCTGCAGGCTGGGTTTCTGCGTTCTGAGGATCGGCAGCGCACTCCTGCTGATCTGCAGTCTTGAGGGGCGGCAGCGGTGCGGGCGCGTCAGCGCTCGCGGGCGGCTGCAGCGCCGCAGGCTCAGCCGGGCCGTAGACCTCGCGGGTGAGCAGGGCGTCTTTAGCTGCCCACAGATCGCGCAGCCACAGGGTAAAGGAGTGCTTAAATTCTTTGTCCTTTAAATAGTCGCCGATGGGCAGCTGATCCTTGGGGATCACTTCAATATGTGCATAAACCTCGTGCATGCGTCCCTTGAGCAGGGCAATAAAGGGCTTCTCAGGATTTTTCGGATAGGCCAGAGTCAGATTGATAAAGCATTCGATCTGCGAGCCGATCTGACCCAGCGCAATGGCCAGGGAGGCTGCCTTCGGGGGCATTAAATGAGCGTAGGGCGAGTTCACCGCCTGTTTCTTTGCCGGTGTGAAGCGGGTGCCTTCAGCGAAATTCACTAAAGTTGACGGGGCGCAGACCAGCCGGCGGCAGGCCTTCCGGGTGGACTCGATATCCTTATTCTTAAGCTTGGGGTTTTTCAGCAGCTCCTTTTTGCTGTAGCGGCGCAGGAAGGGCATGCCTACGCCCCAGCACACCAGACCGATCACCGGAATATAGATTAAGGAGTGCTTTAAGAAAAACTTGGTGATGGGGATGCGGTGTCCGAAGATGTGGCACAGCATGACGATATCGGCCCAGCTTAAATGGTTGCTCACCACGATGCAGCTGCGTTTGATCTTAATCTGGTCAAGCCCTGAGATGCGGTAGTTAATGCGGTTGGTCAGGCGCATGATGAGACCGTTGATGTCCATCCACAGATGATAGATGACATTGTTGCCCTGCTCGCAGAGATTCTGTCCTGCCTTAAAGGGCAGCAGCGGGCGCAGCAGCGATAAGATAAAGATCGGAATGGAGCAGATAACCGTGTTGACGCTGATAAGCAGCAGATTAAGACAGCACAGCAGCGGTGCAGGCAGAAAAGACAGCATGAACCATACCTCAAAAAATTTTCTGCCTATTATGCACAAAAATACCCCAACCTGCTTAAAATAACCGCGATTTGGCCCTTATCGGCAGCCATCCTTTGCGCAGGAGCAAATATGTCAGGTCCCAACAATGTCATCTACTTTCCCGCCGCCATTATCGAGCCGCTGGATGAGACTTTCTGCTGGGGCGCCGTGGTG
Source organism: uncultured Succinivibrionaceae bacterium (assembly GCA_944389865.1). Lineage (GTDB taxonomy): Bacteria > Pseudomonadota > Gammaproteobacteria > Enterobacterales > Succinivibrionaceae > Avisuccinivibrio. The sequence continues at coordinate 6,627 of CALXNX010000026.1, read as the reverse complement.
CCGGATCTGCCCGGCTGCTTCTCCGCATCAGATACAGCCGCCGAGCTGACGCGCCGCATTGCCGACGCCGTCCTCGCTTGGCTCTGCGAGGCCACCCGCCGCGGTTATACCATCCCGCGGCCGCAGGACATCTTTGACTGGGTAGGTCATCCGGATTATGCAGGGCACCGCATCCGCTCGGTGGGCGTGAACTTCAGCCTCGTCGGGCTGCACCATAATAAGATCAATTGGGAAGATGTCGGCAAGGCGCGTCCCTCGCATGATCTGCTGGTGCTGCCGACCAAATTAACTAAGCCGCTGCCCCCGGATCTGGTAAGCGCCATCGAGGATTTTACCGGCGTGCCCTTTAATGCAGAAAATGAAGAGGAATATGTGCAGCAGCTGCACCGCCTGCAGTCCAAGCCGCAGGGCAGGCAGGATCGAGATCCGCCCAAATTTACCTGGCCGCCTGAGGCTTGGTGCTGATGCACAAAAACAGGGCGAAAATATTGCAAACCTGCTTTAAAAGAGTGCACAAATCCCGGCCGCTGACAGCCCGGCGGCCCTGAGCTTCCCTTCTGTCTAAAAGACTGCGCACCCTGGGCTGTGCGCGTGCTACAATCCCTTTCAAGTTATGTTGCATAAGCGGCAAGCGTTCAGCTGCAAAGCTGCTCCCCTTGTCCAGGTATTAGATTGTTTTTGAGGTTTTTTAATCATGTCAAATGCAAGTACCACCAAGTATATTTGGTTCAACGGCGAGATGATTCCCTGGGAGAACGCCACCGTCCACGTAATGTCCCATGCGCTCCATTACGGTACTGCAGTATTTGAAGGCATTCGCGCTTACAATACCCCGAAGGGGCCGTGCATATTCCGCCTGAAAGATCATATCGACAGACTGTTTAACTCCGCTAAGATTTACCGCTTCCCGGTGCCTTATACTAAGGAAGAAGTGATGGACGCCTGCTGCCGCATCATTACTGAAAACGGCATGGATTCAGGCTATATTCGTCCGTTAATTTTCATCGGCAACGTCGGCTTAGGCGTGCGCTTCCCGTCTGATACCAAGGCTGAGGTGATGGTAGGCGCCATTCCCTGGGGCGCTTATTTAGGCGAGGAAGGCCTGCAGAAAGGCGTTTCCGTCGGTACTTCTTCATGGCACAGATTAGCCCCGAACACCATTCCGACTGAAGCTAAGGCTGCCGGCAACTATCTGTCATCCATATTAATTGCCAACGAGTGCGCTCAGAACGGCTACACCGAGGCGGTGGCTTTAGATACCGAGGGCTACGTTTCTGAAGGCTCCGGCGAGAACGTCTTCATCATCAAGGACGGCGTGCTCTACACCGCTCCGTTCACCTGCGGTCTGCTCCCGGGCATTACCCGCCACACTATCATTACCTTAGCCAAGGAAATGGGTCTTGAGGTGCGCGAGGAGAGAATGCAGCGCGAGATGCTGTATATCGCTGACGAAATGTTCTTCTCCGGCACGGCCGCTGAGATCACCCCGATCGCTTCCGTGGACGGCATCCCGGTAGGCTGCGGCTGCCGCGGTCCGCTGACTGAGAAGATCCAGAAGGTGTTCTTCTCCACCGTCAGAGGCGAGGTTGAGGATAAGCACGGCTGGCTCACTCCGTGCAGGAAGTAAGCTGCACTGTGCAGTTTAATGGATAAAAGTTGAATTAAGAGGGCCCGTGTACTGCGGGCCTTCGTGTCTAATTTACAAGGATTTAAGTATGAAATACCGTTCAGCAGTTACCTACGAAGGCAAGAAAATGGCCGGCGCCCGCGCGCTGTGGAAGGCCACCGGCGTTAAAGACGGTGATTTCGGTAAGCCCATTATTGCCGTGGTCAATTCCTTTACCCAGTTCGTGCCGGGTCACGTACATCTGCGTGAGGTTGGCGAATACGTAGTCTCCGAGATTGAAAAAGCCGGCGGCATTGCCAAGGAAATGAATACCATCGCCGTGGACGACGGCATCGCCATGGGCCACTCGGGCATGCTGTACTCGCTGCCCAGCCGCGACATCATCGCCGACAGCATTGAGTACATGGTCAACGCCCACAAGGCCGACGCCATGATCTGCATCTCCAACTGCGATAAGGTGACTCCTGGCATGCTGATGGCGGCCATGCGCCTGAATATTCCGGCTATTTTCGTCTCCGGCGGCCCGATGGAGGCCGGCAAGTCCGACAAGATCGATCACAAGCTCGACTTAATCGACGCCATGATCATCTCCGCCATGCCGGATGTTTCCGACGAGACCGTAAGCGCTGTGGAGCGCGCCTCCTGCCCCACCTGCGGCTGCTGCTCGGGCATGTTTACCGCCAACTCCATGAACTGCCTGACTGAGGCTTTAGGCATGGCGCTGCCGGGCAACGGCACGCTGCTGGCCACCCACAAGCTGCGCCAGGATCTGTTCAAGCGCGCCGCCCAGCGCATTGTTGAGATGGCCAAGGCTTACTACGAGCACGATGACGCTTCCGTGCTGCCGCGTTCCATTGCGGTAAAGTCCGCCTTTGAAAACGCCATGTCGCTGGACATCGCCATGGGCGGCTCGACTAATACCGTGCTGCACCTGCTGGCTGTGGCCCAGGAAGCCGGCGTGGACTTTACCATGGCCGACATCGATCGCCTGTCCCATCATGTACCGCACATCTGCAAGGTAGCCCCGTCCACTCAGACCTATCACGTGGAGGACGTGCACCGCGCCGGCGGCATTATGTCCATCTTAAATGAGCTCGATAAGGGCGGCCTGATTGACCGCAAGGTCAAGACCGTTTCCGGCGCTACGCAGGGCGAGCAGATCGACAAATACGCCATTGACAAGACCGACGATCCTGCAATTAAGCACTTCTACAAGGCAGCTCCGGGCGGCAAATTCAATATCAAGGCCTACAGCCAGGATGCCTTCTACGACGAGCTCGATCAGGATAGAGCCAACGGCTGCATCCGCGACATCGCTCACGCCTACAGCTCGGACGGCGGTCTGTGCGTGCTGTACGGCAACCTGGCCTTAGACGGCTGCATCGTGAAGACTGCAGGCGTTGATGCCTCTATTCTGACCTTCGTGGGACCGGCCCGCATCTTTGAGAGCCAGGAAGAGGCCGTGGACGGCATTTTAGGCGGCAAGGTCAAGGCCGGCGACGTGGTGATCATCCGCTACGAAGGTCCGCGCGGCGGTCCGGGCATGCAGGAGATGCTCTATCCGACCTCCTACTTAAAGTCCATGGGCCTGGGCAAGAAGTGCGCCTTAATCACTGACGGCCGCTTCTCCGGCGGTACTTCCGGCCTGTCCATCGGTCACGTCTCTCCGGAGGCGGCCAACGGCGGCAATATCGGCCTGATTAAGGAAAACGATCTTATTAAGATCGACATTCCGAACCGCAGAATTGAGATCTCGGTCTCTGACGATGAGCTCAAATCCCGCCGTCAGGAGATGGAAAGCCGCGGCGTCAAGGCCTGGAAGCCGGTCAAGCGCGATCGCGAGATCAGCTTTGCTCTGCAGGCTTATGCAGCTTTGGCCTCCAGCGCCGACAAGGGCGGCGTGCGCGATAAGACTAAGCTGGAGGCCCTGTAATTTATGGTGGAAGTAAAGAAGCTGACCTCTCAGGATTATCTGCACAAGATCTTATTGGCCCGCATCTACGATGTAGCCCGCGTTACGCCGCTGCACCGCATGGAGGGGCTGTCCGAGCGTTTGGGCGTCAATGTGCTGCTCAAGCGCGAGGATTATCAGAAGGTGCATTCCTTCAAGATCCGCGGCGCGTACAACAAGATGGCCCATTTATCGCGCGAGCAGCTCGATAAGGGCGTAATTGCGGCCTCAGCCGGCAACCACGCCCAGGGCGTGGCCTTGTCGGCCCACAACCTGGGTGCCCGCGCGGTGATCGTCATGCCGACCACTACCCCTGATCTTAAGGTTAATGCGGTCCGGCATTTGGGCGGGGAGGTAGTGCTCTACGGCGAGTCCTTCAACGAAGCCTACGATCATGCCATTAAGCTCTCTCAGGACGAGGGCATGACCCTGATCCCGCCTTATGATGACGAGGATGTGATTGCAGGTCAGGGCACTATTGCCCAGGAACTCATCGGTCAGTGCAAGGACATTGAAACGGTGTTCGTACAGATTGGCGGCGGCGGTCTGGCCGCCGGCATCGCGGTCTATATCAAATCGCTGATCCCCGGCATCAGGGTGGTGGGCGTTGAGGCGGAAGGCTCGGCCTGCATGAAGGCGGCCTTTGTCAACGGCCATCCGGTGGATATCGGCTTTGTGTCGCACTTTGCTGACGGCGTGGCCGTCAGCAGGGCAGGCGATGAGACCTTCAGATTATGCCGCCAGAATTTGGATGACATCGTCACCTGCTCGAACGATGAGATCTGTGCGGCCATGAAGGACATCTTCGATGACACCCGCGCGATTGCCGAGCCCAGCGGCGCGCTGTCCATTGCCGGCTTAAAGAAGTACGTGCGCGAGCATAATATTCAGGGCGGCAATCACATCGCCATTCTGTCGGGCGCGAACGTCAAGTTCAGAACGCTGCGCATGGTGGCTGAGCGCTGCGACGTCGGTGAAATGACCGAGGGCATTCTGTCCGTGGAGATCCCGGAGAGCAAGGGCTCCTTCCTGAACTTCTGTAAGGCCATCGGCGATCGTCAGGTCACCGAGTTCTCCTACCGCTATTCAGATGTGGCCAGAGCGCGCATTTTCGCCTCGGTGGAATTGACCAGCGGCAAGCAGGAGCTCAATCAGCTGACCGATGAGCTGCGAAAGCAGGGCTATTTAGTCACCAATCTGACTGAAGACGGCATCGCCAAGGATCATGTGCGCTACATGGTAGGCGGGCATCCGCAGAAGAAGCTGCAGGAAAAGCTGTTCCTATTCGAGTTCCCCAACTCCAAGGATGCGCTGATCCGCTTCTTAGAGACCTTAGGCGACATGTACAGCATTTCGCTGTTCCACTTCCGCATTGCGGATCTGGAGTTCTGCTCAGTGCTGTGCGGCTTTGATGTGGGCGATGAGGCGGCCAGCGCCGGCCTTGACGACTTCATCAAGCGCCTTAACTACCCGGTCCATGAAGTGACGGCCAACAATGCCTATCAGCAGTTCTTATGCTGAGCGCGCAGGCTGCGCTCTGCTGACCGCTCTGCTCCTGCTGGGCTCAGCAGGGGCAGAGCCCCTGGATCCGGCATGGCAGATTGACGCGCAGGAGCTGCGCTGGAGCGCGGTGAAAACCGACGGCACGGCGCGCTTTGCGCTGGAGCTGCTGCCGGCGGCCGCACAGCTTGCCACCACGCGCGACAGTGCGCTCGCGCTGATGGAGCAGCTGCAGGGCTTTGATCTGCAGCCGGTGCTGCCTGAGCGCGGCTTTACCTTCAGCTACACCGACGGTCTGCCCTGTCAGGCCCTGGTGTCCTATTTTGACGGCTCGCAGTATCTGTCCTTACGCATCTGCGGGGCGCTGTCTGCCGAGGATTTCTCCAGGTTTTATCAGGAAGCGGCGGTGAAGCTGCGGCTGCAGGCGCGCCTGCAGGCAGCCGGGGCCCGTTAGGGCTAAAATAGTCCTGTCTTTTCCCTGCTTTACAGCTTAACTTTCAATTGAGGGAGCGCAGATGAGTGCAGAGCCTGAAATTTACGTCGGATTAATGTCCGGCACCAGTATGGACAGCATGGACTGCTGCGCGGTGCAGATCGATGATAAGGGACGGATGCAGGTACTGCGCTGCCTGTCTAAAGCCTGGCCGCCGCACATTCGCGCCGGTCTGCATGCACTGTGCCGCCCCGGCGGGAATGAAATTGATCATGCCGGTGTGAGCTCCAATGCGGTGGGGGCGTTTTCGGCCCTGACCGTGCGCGAGCTCTTAAAAGACGCCGGCATTGAGCCCTCTCAGGTACGCGCTGTGGGCTCGCATGGGCAGACGGTGCGCCACCGGCCGGAGCGGGGCTTTACGGTGCAGCTTGATAACGCCCCGCTGTGTGCGCTGTTAAGTCACATCGATGTGTGGAGCGATTTTCGCCGCCAGGATGTGGCAGCCGGCGGCGAGGGTGCACCCTTAACCCCGCTGTTCCATCAAAAGCTCTTTGCCTCGGACGATGAGCCGCGCTATATCTTAAATTTGGGCGGCATTGCCAATCTGACGGTGCTGCGCCCGGGCGGGGAGCTGTTTGGCGGCTGGGATGTGGGCCCTGCCAATACTCTGCTGGATCTGGCCAGCCGCGAGCTGCTGCAGCGCAGCTGCGATGAAGACGGCAGGACGGCAAGGCAGGGGCAGGTACGCCCGGCCTGGCTGCAGGCTTTAATGGCCGATCCCTTCTTTAAGAAGCTGCCGCCCAAATCCTGCGGCCGCGAGCTCTTTTGCCGCGACTACATCGCCAAACTGTTAAAGCAGCTGCCTTTAGATCCGCAGTGGATCCCTGATGTCTTTGCCACCCTTACCGCCTTTACAGTGCAGAGCGTGGTGACGGCTTTTAAATTTCTGCAGACCGATCCCAGTCTGCCCTCCGGCGGCACGGTGATCTTATGCGGCGGCGGCGTGGCCAATCTGTTTATGCGCGAGGAGCTGGAGCGTGCGCTGCGGCCCTTTGGCCTGCGGGTACTGGCCTCCGATGCCTTCGGGGTGGATCCGTACTTCTTAGAGGCGCAGGC
>CALXNX010000025.1 GCA_944389865.1 uncultured Succinivibrionaceae bacterium | reverse complement strand
CGCTGGGACTGGAACCTTGATGACATCTGGGGTGCCTTTACTAAGAAAGGCACCAAAATTATTAATTAACGAACTTAACGAATATTATACCAGTGCAGGGCCGGCAAACTAAATGTTTATTTTAGATTACTTTTTGTACCAGCCGGGTGCAGACAGGCGAGCCTGTTAATCTGCGAGGGTTGACGTCCGGCCGCATAAACATGCGGTTTTATCTTGTCAAGGGGGGCTGTTTTTGGTATAGTAGCGCGCGTATCCGGCAGACAGCTGTTTTTTCTGCGTGCTGGATGCTGACGGTCAAGGCGCCGTCATCTGACAAGGTGGAACTTAAAAAGAGGCCCCAAGTTAAGGGGCTTTTTTTATGGCCGCAAGCCAGGATTGAGGTAGATATGGCAGGAACTATTGAGGATAAGATCAAAGACTTAGTCTTACCGCTCATTACCGCCCAGGGCGCTGAGCTTTGGGGCGTGCGCTATCGCGGGGGCCGCGATCATGCGCTGCTGCAGATTTTTATTGATAAGGAAGGAGGCGCTGATGTCGATTTATGCGGCGATATCACTGCGCTCATTTCCCCGGCTTTAGATGCCGCAGATCTGATTGCACCGGCCTACACTTTGGAAGTGTCGTCGCCGGGGCTGGATCGCATTTTATTTACTAAAGAGCAGGCCGCAGGCTGCGTCGGTACTGTCGTGCGCGCCGAAGTGCGCATCCCGGTGCAGGGCAGACGCAAGTTTAAGGGCGTCCTTACGGCTTTTGCCGAGGACGGCACCTGCACTATTAACGATGCTTTGGCCGGCGAGGTCAGGCTTGCCTTTGAGAACATCGCCCTGATGCGGGTGGTGCCGGATTTTTCAGCTCAAACCAACAGCCACAGTAATGGCGCACAGTAAAAGAGGACTAAGATGGGCAAGGAAATAATTGCAATTGCCGAGGCGCTGTCTAATGAGCGCGCCATTCCCCGGGAAAAGATTTTTGAGGCCTTAGAGAGCGCTTTGGCCACCGCTACTAAGAAGAAGTATCCGGTGGAGATTGCGGTACGCGTCAAGATCGATCAGAAGGAAGGCTCTTACGACACCTTCCGCCGCTGGACCGTAGTTGATACCGACGGGCCGCTGGAAAATCCCGCCTGCGAGGTGTCCTTAGCGGCCGCCCGCATCGATCATCCGGATATTCAGCCGGGCGATATTATCGAGGAGCAGATCCCCTCGGTGGCTTTTGACCGCATCACCATTCAGACTGCCAAGCAGGTGCTCTCGCAGAAGGTGAAGGATGCCGAGCGCGAGCAGATGATCGCAGAGCATCGCGCCTATTTAGGCCACGTGGTCAATGCTACGGTGAAAAAGCAGGGCCGCGATTTCCTGGTGCTTGACCTCGGCAATAACGCAGAGGCGGTGCTGCGGCGCGAGCAGATCATTCCGCATGAGACCTTCGGCCGCGGCGATCGCGTCAAGGTGCTGCTCTCCGAGATCCGTACTGACGGCAAGGGACCGCAGCTTATCTGCTCGCGTACATCGCCGGAATTTTTAAAGGAGCTCTTCAGCATTGAAGTGCCGGAAATCGGCGAGGATATCATTGAGATCATGGGCGTGGCCCGTGATCCGGGCTCGCGCGCCAAGATTGCGGTGCGCAGCAAGGACAAGCGCATCGATCCGCGCGGCGCCTGCATCGGCATGCGCGGCGCCCGCGTGATGGCGGTATCCAATGAGCTGTCCGGTGAAAAGATCGACGTGGTGCTCTGGGATGAGAACTTAGCGCAGTACGTCACCAACGCCATGGAGCCGGCTGAGGTTTCCCGCATCATCATCAATGAAGATACCCACACCATAGATGTGGCGGTGGCCGATGAGAACCTGGCCTTAGCTATCGGCAAAAACGGTCAGAACGTGCGCCTTGCCTCTCAGCTTTTGGGCTGGAATCTGCAGGTGAAGACCGAGTCCTCGATGGAGGCGGATCTGCAGGAGGAGATGGGCAAAACCGTGAAGCTTTTCATGGATGCGCTCAATATCGATGAGGAATTTGCCACCGTGCTGGCCGATTCAGGCTTTGCCTCGCTTGACGAAATTGCCTACGTGCCGCCTGAAGAGTTTGACTTCATTGAAGGCCTTGATCCGGAGATCATCGAGCAGCTGCAGGAAAATGCCCGCAATGCTATCGATGCGCAGGAGCAGAAGTCCATGCAGGACAATATCGCCAAGCTCTGCGAACTTGAGGGCATCGACGAAGCTTTAGCCAAGCAGCTGATTGCCCGCGGCATCAATGATCCTGAAGCATTAGCTGAGCAGGCCGTGGATGATTTGGAAGGCATTGAGGGCCTTGATAATGAGAAGGCCGGCGCCATCATCATGGCGGCACGCAATAAGTGCTGGTTTAATCAGTAAGGAGGGCTGAATAGATGACAGATAACGCGAAAAAAGATAATGCCCCCAAGCGCATGTCGCTGAACAAGAAGACCCACAGCACCTTAACCCTGCACGGCAATACCGGCAGATCAAAGGTGGTGCAGGTTGAAGTACGCAAGCGCAAGGTTATCGATCAAAGTGAAATCGCTGCGCGCAAGGCGCGCGAGGCTGAAGAGAAGGCCCGCCTGGAGGCCGAGCAGCGCGCCCGCGAGGAAGCGGAGCGTCAGGCTGCAGCCGAAAAGGCCCGCAAGGCTGAAGAAGCCCGCAGGGCCGCGGCCGAAAAGGCCGCAAAAGATCAGGCTGAGGCTCAGGCTCAGGCTGATTTAGCCCGGCAGCAGGAGCTTAACCGTCAGCGCAAGCTGCAGGAAGAGGACGCAGAGCAGGCCGAGAAGAACCGCCGCCTGGCTGAGGAGAATGAAGCGCGCTGGGCGCAGGAAGAGGCTGAGCGTGCGCAGGCGGAACAGGAAGATCTCAATTCTTCTGCGTCTAAGTACGTCCGCGAGGCTGAAGAGCAGGAGGAGCGCGAGGCTGAAAATCGCGGACGTCACCGCAGCAGCGGCAGTAATGAGCGCCGTCAGGGCAGCAAAAAGCGCGAAGAGCAGGAGCAGACGGCCCGCACGGCAGCCGGCCGGAAGAACAAGGGCGGCAGGAATGCCAAGGGCGCTGCCAAGCTCAATCAGCAGCAGCACGGCTTTAATAAGCCGGCAGCTCCGGTCAGCCGCGACGTGGTCATCGGCGAGACCATCACCGTGGCGGAACTTGCCCAGAAGATGGCCGTCAAGAGCGCCGAAGTCATCAAGACTTTGATGAAGCTGGGCGAGATGGTGACCATCAATCAGGTGATCGATCAGGGCACCGCTCAGATTGTGGCTGAGGAAATGGGCCATAAGGTTATTCTGCGCAAGGAAAATGAGCTCGAAGAAGAAATTCTGGCAGAGCGTCATACTGAGGCGGAGGCCGAGCCGCGCGCCCCGGTGGTGACCATCATGGGGCACGTCGATCACGGCAAGACTTCACTCCTTGACTACATCCGCAAGTCCAAGGTGGCAGCGGGCGAGGCCGGCGGCATTACTCAGCGCATCGGCGCATATCATGTGCAGACCCGCGGCGCCGGCATTACCTTCCTCGATACTCCGGGCCATGCGGCCTTTACCGCCATGCGCGCCCGCGGCGCTCAGGTTACCGATATCGTGGTGCTGGTAGTGGCGGCCGATGACGGCGTGATGCCGCAGACCATTGAGGCCATTCAGCACGCTCAGGCCGCTAAGGTGCCGATGATCGTGGCTATCAATAAGATGGATAAGCCCGGCGCCGATCCGACCCGCGTGACCAATGAGCTCATTGCTCACGGTGTGATCCCCGAATCCATGGGCGGCGAGACGCAGTTTGTCGAAGTGTCCGCCAAGACCGGCATGGGCGTGGATGAGCTGCTGGAGGCCATCCTGCTGCAGGCTGAGGTCTTAGAGCTCAAGGCAGTGCGTAAGGGCATGGCCGCGGGCGTAGTGATTGAATCGCGTCTGGATAAGGGCCGCGGTCCGGTTGCCACGGTGCTGGTGCGTGAGGGCACTCTGCACAAGGGTGATGTGGTGCTGTGCGGTCTGGAGTACGGCCGCGTGCGTGCGCTGCGCAATGAAAAGGGCCTGAATTTAACCGAGGCCGGTCCGTCGATCCCGGTAGAGATCTACGGCCTGTCCGGCGTTCCGGATGCCGGCGATGAAGTCACCGTGGTGCGCGATGAGAAGAAGGCGCGTGAAGTGGCCTTATTCCGTCAGGGCAAGTTCCGTGAACTTAAGATCGCCAAGCAGCAGAAGGCCAAGCTTGAGAACATGTTCAAGGACAGCAGCGCCTCTGAGCTCAATGTGGTGCTCAAGTGCGACACCCAAGGCTCAGTGGAGGCTATCTCCGATGCGCTCAATAAGCTGGCAACCGACGAGGTGAAGGTCGCCATTGTGGGTTCGGGCGTAGGCGGCATCACTGAAACCGATGCTACCCTGGCTGCGGCATCCAGCGCCATCATCATCGGCTTTAATGTGCGTGCCGACGGTCCGGCGCGCCGCGTAATTGAAACTGAAGGCGTCGATCTGCACTACTACAGCGTGATCTATGATCTTATCGATGATGTGAAGAAGGCCATGAGCGGCATGCTCAAGGCTGAGGTACGTCAGGAGATCATCGGCCTTGCTGAAGTGCGCAATGTGTTCCGGCACCCCAAGTTCGGCTCCATTGCCGGCTGTATGGTCACCGAGGGTGTGATCAAGCGCTCTGCACCGATCCGCGTGCTGCGTGAAAACGTGGTGATCTTCGAGGGCGAGCTGGATTCCCTGCGCCGCTTTAAGGATGACGTGGCCGAGGTTAAGGCCGGCACCGAGTGCGGCGTCGGCGTGAAGAATTATCAGGATGTGCGCGTGGGCGATCAGATCGAGGTGTTTGAGAACATCGAGATCAAGCGTACCATCGATTAGCCGTCCTCACGAGGATAAAAGGAAGCTATGCCTAACGCATACGGACGCAGGGACCGCGTAGCGGCCCTGATGCTGCAGGAGACTGCGAAGATCCTGCAGCAGGAGCTCAAAGATCCGCGCGTGCGGATGGCTACGGTGACCGAGGTCTCCGTCAGCCCTGATCTGAAGAACGCCAGGATCTTCGTCTCCTTTCTGCAGGATGATAAGGCAGCGGTGGATGCGGCCATGCAGGGCCTTAACAGTGCCGCGGGCTTTATCCGCAGCACTTTGGCCCGGCGCTTAAAGCTGCGCTATATGCCGCAGATCTCCTTTGCCTTTGACAGTCTGCAGACTGATGCCATGAAGCTTGATGCCTTAATTAAAAGCGGCATCGGCCCCGGCAGCAGCGCAGAATAAACCGCTGTACAGCAAAATGCTGTACAGCATAAAGCCATAAAACGCAGCCCGCTGGAGTAAATCCTGCGGGCTGTGATCTGTTTATTATCCCCCTGTTTTTATTTCACCGCTGACATCGCTGCATACCGGGCCGGCGCTCTGTGCGCTGTCTGCCCGCATAATCGGACCTGAACCCAATTTGGGCGCTTAAATGACGGTACTCTGTCCGCCGTAAAAAAGAAAGGCAGGCTTCAAGCCTGCCTCGCGAGGACACAATTTTGAGAGCGTTTAAGCCTGAGCGGCCTTCATCTGCTTGATTCTGCGATTTAATACCGTGGCGCAGATAAAGCCTAAGAACAGGAAGGCGGCCATGCAGTAGAACACATAGTTGTAGCCTTCAATGCCTTCATAATTGTCAAGGAAGGAGCCGTAGAGTGCATAGGCAAACATGGAGGGCATATAGCCTACGATGCAGCCTACAGTCATGGCGGAGCCGGCAAACTCGCGCGGCGTGCCGATTTCATCCATCGGGGCAAAGAAGATGGCTCTCTGCGAGAAGATGATGGCGCCGAAGCCTAAGGTGGCGGCCATGCCTAAATAGACGTTGCCTAAGTTCTCATGCGGCAGCTGAATGAAGAGCAGCATGGCAATGCAGGCTACCAGGAAGGTCCACTTTAAGTACACTAAGGGGGACTTGGCCACTTTGTCAGCCAGCAGACCGCCGACCGGACCGCCGACCATCTTCAGACCGTACTGATTGATGATGCCGTAGGCGCCGACTAAGGCCACCGGCAGGGCATAGATGTCCTTTAAGAACGGAATGAAGTAGGTCAGTCCGCAGTAGGCAGAATAGACAAAGAAGATGCAGAAGGCAGCCAGCCACAGGTTGATCGAGGCCAGCACGTGCTTGATGCCGGCGAACACCTTTTCGTCCGCGCCGGCATTTTCGTCAGACTTAATCTGATCCTTGTTGTCCAGGATGAAGTAAGTGATGACGCCGATGCCGATGGTGACGATGGTGTAGTAGATAAGACCTGCCTGCATGCCGGCCTTGCCTTCACCAAACTGCACGAACACAAACAGCGCGCCGGAGGCGATAATTACGTCCACCACGCCGCGACCGGCCTCAAGGAAGCCGAACATGCGTCCCTGCTCCTCCTGGGTGCCCAGCAGGCGTACGGCTTTAAGCAGTGCAGGCCAGTACACCACTTCACCAAAGAAGGCCATGCCGCCGAAGGCAATTAAGTAGCCGACGTAGCCCGGCAGGGTGGTTAAATAGGCGCCGCACAGACCGACGCCGATCATGCCGATAGGCAGGAGCAGCTTTTTAGAGAAGCGGTCGGCAATGTAGAGCGCGGTAAACAGACCGATGGTCTGTACCATGGCATAGACGGTAAAACCGAAGCCGATTTGGGTATTGGAAAGCCCCCAGTCCTCAACCATCGGGACGTAGAACACGTCCTTCATGGAAGAGAGCTTGTAAATAGTGCCTGCACCTAAAATCAGCAGGCAAAGACGGATCCATTTATTCATTGAAAATCCTCAAGTCAGTAAATCATGCAGCTTAAAGCACGCTTTGATCCAGAGTATCAAGCGGCTTGGCAAATTTGTCGCGCAGCCGGTGCATCTCAACAATGGATTTCTTCACGCCCTCATCCTGGCGCACCAGCATCTCCTCGAGCAGTTCAGCGGAGATCCTGGAGGGGTAGTAGTAATCAAGCGGCAGCACTTTGGCCGGATCAAAGGGCGGTTCTTTGATCGCAAAAGGTCCGGTAAAGCCCTGCTTCCAGCCGCCGGTGCCTTCAGGGCGCTTGAAGCCGGAGCAGTAGGGGTGGCAGCTCTCAAGATTGACTCTGGTTACCTGGGACTGTTCAACAATGATTTTAAAGCACTCTTCAAGATCAATGGATCCTTCAGTTAAGGGCACGCCGCAGACTACGGGGGTATCCTGATGCATCACAACAGAATGATCTTTGAAGTGGGTACAGTAAGTGTAGGGGGCGAGCTTTCTGCAGGTGGTGATTGGATCTTCCCAGACCATCATGCCGTTGCCGATATCAAGGTGCACGCCCACCCAGGGGGAGTCCACCGCCTCAACCACGGAAATCAGCTCGTCCGCCGTCTCCTCCTCATGATTTTCAACTGCCAGCTTGATGCGGTTCTGCTTTAGGATCGGCACGGCCTGCTTTAAGTTTTCAATCTGTTCGGGCAGCTTGGACACATCGTAGGTACCGAGGCGGAACATATAGGTGCGGATGACATCGGCGCCTAAATAGTTGGCGATATAGACGGCCTTTTTGATGTCCTTAAGCGAGGTAAAGCGGGTATCGATTTCGCAGTATAAATTGCGATCTTCAATGGCCTTTCTTACAGCCTTGAGGTAATGCGGCTCCGCGCTTTCCAGCGTGCCGAACTCCGGATGCAGATTCAGATCATTGATGATATTGATCTCAACGCCGTCGCAGCCTAACTGTGCGGTGCGCTCGATGAAATCAAAGATGTTCATCCTGCGATTTTGGAAAAAGATATGATATGACTCTGTTTCTAAACCGATTTTCATGATGCGACCTCATTTGCGAACGGCAATGCACTCAATTTCCACTAAAGCGCCCTTGGGCAGCGCTGCAACCTGGAAAGCAGAGCGGGTAGGATAGGGGGCCGCAAATTCGCGGCCGTAAATCTCATTCATGGCGCTGAAGTGGGCGATATCCTGCAGGAAGACGGTGGTTTTGACCACGCTGCTCAAATCAAGTCCCTGTTCCTTGAGCAGAGCTTTGATATTGGCAATGGACTGCGCGGTCTGCGCTTCAATGCCCTCGGGGATGGAGCCGTCCTGCGGGTTTACCGGGAGCTGGCCGGAAATAAAGACTAAGCTGTCGGTTAAGATGCCGGCAGAATACGGACCGATAGCGGCGGGCGCCTGAGCGGAGCTGATGACTTCTTTCATTATAGAGACCTCAAAAAGTTAGAACTGTGGAAATTAATCAACAAAAATTTGATGATGGAATTTTAGCCGCCTTAAATAAAATTTTTGTTGATCAAAATCAAACTTTTTTAAAGCTCAACAAAATTAATCTCCATATTAAAAATTAATATATTGATATTTTGGTATTTTATAAAATTCACCTGATTTTTACTCAACAAACTTTTTGTTGAGTGAGGATTTGAAGCTTACTTGCCCGATACAAGGCCATTTTCAACAAATTTTTTACTCAACAGCTTGAAAAACTCAAGGATGTCGGGGGGCGCTGAACCCGCCGAATGCTGAATAGAAGAGCTGTCTGCCCGCCGGAGAGACAGGCGTCTGCGGCTGCTGTTTGGGCGCCTTTGCCGCCTGTAAACCGCGGTCAGCTGACAGCCGGCTTTAGATAGAAGAGCCAGTTTTAGCCAGCAGGCTGCGCAGAGCGGGGCGATCGATCTTCTGCGTAGCCGTGCGCGGCAAAGCCATCTTTATTACCGCTTTAGGACGCTGGGCGCGGGGCAGCTGCGAAAAAGCCTGATTCAGTACGTCCTCACCCGCCTCCTGCTCGGTGACTAAGATCAGCTCGTCGCCCAAACGCTCTGACGGTCGGGCGCTGACTGCAAAGTCCCCTGGCAGATAGGGGGCTAAACGGCGCTCTAAATCCTCGGGACTTATTTTAAGCCCGCCGGTATTGAGAATGTTGTCGAGCCGCCCGCGGATGATAAAGCCGCCGTCCTCTGTGAGATCGGCCAGATCGTGAGTGACGATGAGCTCAGGATTGAGCGCCGGTGCCGAGATCTGCAGCGTATGCTCAGGGGAGAGGCTGACAGTGACCCCCGGCAGCGGATAAAAAGGCCTCTGCGCGCCGTCGGCCGTAATGGGCTTTAAAGCAATGTGCGATAAGGTCTCGGTCATGCCGTAGCTGTGAAAGAATCTGCCCGGCAGGGCGGCGAGTCTGGATGCCAGCTCACAGCTGACAAAACCGCCGCCGATGATGACATTGCGGCAGGAGGCCAGATAGTGCCGGCTTGCCGGATGGTCTAAGGCGCAGGCGGCCTGCAGCGGCGTAAAGGCGGCCAAATCAAAGCGCTCAGGCAGCTGACAACAGGGCAGGGCCGCTGGATCCTGCGCGGCTGCAAAAGGATCAGCGTGCGGCGTCAATGTATAAAGCTGCAGCTCCCGCACTAAGGCGCGCACGGCCATCATCTGCCCGCCGATATGCTCTAAGGGCATGCACAACAGCGCGGTCCCGCCCTGCTTAATGTCTAAAAAGTCTAAAGTCATCCCGGCGCTGGCGCGCATTCTCACCTTTTCAATCTGCATAGGCTTAGGCGCGCCG
Organism: uncultured Succinivibrionaceae bacterium; assembly: GCA_944389865.1. GTDB lineage: Bacteria > Pseudomonadota > Gammaproteobacteria > Enterobacterales > Succinivibrionaceae > Avisuccinivibrio. Next base: position 24,760 of record CALXNX010000025.1, on the reverse strand, counting down.
GTGGAGCCTGAGGTATGCACCGTGATGGTTGGGGCTGGACTTAAAAAATCCCTGCAGTAAAGCGCGGTCTGCCGGGCAAAGGGATCGCGTGGCTCTGCATTATGGTTCAGGCTGAAAGTCATGCGCTCTCCCTGCCTGTAAGCCAGGCGTGCAGCGCGGTGCTGCTTATGCGTCTTCCTTCAGGGTGATAATGCAGCAGCTCGCCGTCAAGCTGCAGCGGCGAGGGCTCTAAATTGTCTGTAAAGAGCTGCCCGGTGCCCAGACCCTGATGGCCTTCAAAGCCGCAGGCGGCGGTAAAGTGCGCCAGCGCATTGAGGCCGAAGCTGCTCTCTAAAGCTGAGGTTACCCATGCGCCGATACTGTGCTGCCGGGCCAGTTTCTGCCAGCGCCGCGCGCCTGCGAGCCCGCCGTGCAGAGTGGGCTTTAACACCAGATACTGCGGCGCAATGCGCTCAAGGAGCATTTGCATGTCTGAGTGCGCATAATGCCCGATGAGCTCTTCATCAAGGGCAATGGGGATCGGACTTTTGCGGCAGACTGCGGCCATGGCTTCAGGCTGCCCGGCCTTAATGGGCTGCTCTACAGAGTGCAGATCGTATTTGGCCAGCTGATCAAGGCGCTCCAGGGCCTCTTCCGGGGTAAAGGCGCCATTGGCATCTGCGCGCAGAATTAAGGAGCTGTCAACAGCGCGCGCGGCGGCGATGAGCTTGAGCTCTTGGGCAAAATCCAGCGCCCCGATTTTAAACTTAATGCACTTAAAGCCCTGCGCCAGCTTCTGCTCCAGGCGCCGGCGCATTTCAGCTTCACTGCCCATCCAAATCAGTCCGTTAATGGGAATGCAGGCCTCCTCACGGGCAAAGGGCGTATTAAAAGGCGCAGGTCCGGCAAGAGCCTCTAAATACGCGCTCTCCAGAGCAAAGCGTACGGAGGGCAGGCTGAGGCTCACCTGGGGCATGAGCTCCTCAATGATCCGCAACGGGGCTAAGGCATCAGGCAGCTCAGTCAGGCGTCTGCACGCTGCGCGCACATCATCTTCCAGATCAGCTTTGCTGCAGAACCTTTGATTGAGATCTGCAGTCAAGGATTCCAGCTCCTGATAAAAAGCCTTGAAATCGCGGCCGTCAAGCTCAGGCGACAGTCCGGGCAGGGGCGCGCACTCGCCGATGCCGCGGATGCGCTGATCTTCGTCCTCAAGAGTAATAAAGGCGCAGTCGCGGGTGCGGTACCAGCCGCGTGAAGTCCCTGCGGCGAATTTAAAGTGCAGGGTGCGCCGATAGAGCTTAAAGTGCAGCGGCATCCGGCACCTCCTTAAGGGCAGCGCGGCGCGGCGTTAAACTGCGGCCGGCGTTTTTCTAAAAAGGCCTTGCCGCCTTCCTGCGCTTCATCGGTCATGTAGTAGAGCATGGTGGCGTCGCCTGCCAGCTCCTGTATGCCGGACTGACCGTCTAATTCCGCATTGAGGCCGGCCTTAATCATGCGCAGGGCCAGCGGGCTGTGCTGCATCATGATCTCCGCCCACTTCACGCCTTCATTCTCCAGCTCGCTGCAGGGAACTACGGTGTTGATAAGACCCATCTGCAGCGCCTCCTGCGCGCTGTACTGGCGGCACAGAAACCAGATCTCGCGGGCTTTCTTCTGCCCCACCACGCGGGCTAAATAGGATGCGCCGAAGCCGGCATCAAAGGAGCCGACCTTAGGGCCGGTCTGCCCGAAGATCGCATTGTCCGAGGCAATGGAGAGATCGCACATCAGCTGCAGCACCTGGCCCCCGCCGATGGCATAGCCGTTAACCAGAGCGATCACCGGCTTGGGCAGCGAGCGGATCATCTTCTGGACATCGAGGATGTTAAGGCGCGGCACGCCGTTTTCATCCACATAGCCGCCGCGGCCTTTGACATGCATATCGCCGCCTGCGCAGAAGGCCTTGTCGCCGGCACCGGTGATAAAGATCACGCGGATCCGGCCGTTCTCACGGCAGATGTGCAGGGCATCGATCATTTCCTGCACGGTCAGCGGCGTAAAGGCATTGCGCCAGCGCGGGCGGTTGATGGTGATGCGGGCGATGCCGCTGCAGAAATCAAATAATATTTCCTGATAATCCTTTAATGTTTCCCAAGTACGCATGATTAAACCCCTGTATAACAAAAACTTAAATTTTAAATTCCTGCTTTAAGCGCGTGAGGGCCGCCATGTCCGCGGTGCTGTCGGTAATTATTTCCATTAATTCAGCGCATGAGGACGGCTGCATAAAGTCCGGCCAGGCTGCCTCAAATTCATTGAGGTTCGTGATCTTAACGCACGCAAAGCCGCAGGACTGCGCCCAGGGCAGGGCCGCGGCCTGATGCGGCGCGATCACAAAGGGAGCGGCCGGTGCCGGCAATTCTAAACCCGGCAGGGACTTGAAGATCGATCCCCCGTGATTGTTGAAGAGCACCACGCGCAGATTTTTAAGCTGCCCGTGCGACCACAGCGCATTTAAGTCATAGAAAAAAGACAGATCACCAATGAGGCACAGCTGCAGCTCCTCCGGCCGGGCCAGCGCCGCGCCGACGGCGGCCGACAGCGAGCCCTCAATGCCGTTGACGCCGCGATTACCAAAGACGCGGATGAAATCGGGCATGCGGTAATAGGAGGCATAGCGCACGGTGGAACTGTTGCCCAAATGCAGGCTTAAAGGCTCCTTGAAGGAATTCACCATGCGCCGGATGAGCTCCAGCGCCGACCAGGGCAGATCAGCTTGATTAAGATCGCTCTTTAATCGCAGCCGATCGCGCAGCTTCGGCTGCGTACCCTCAATGCCGGCTAAGGTCTGCAGCGCCGGGATAAATTCCGCCTGCATCACCGCACTTTGCCGGCAGAATACATCGCGGATCTCTCCTCCGGCACAGATATCCAGATGTGCGCACTGCTCCAGCGCTCTTACATACTTCTTTAAGGATTTGGAGAGGATATGTCCGCCCAGGGTGATGACAAGATCGGGGGCCAAAGCCGGATCCTGCTTTGCCGCGGCTGCGGCGAACACGGCTTCCGCGCTCTGCAGGATCTGCGGATGCGGGCAGTTGGAGAGCGGCTCGGCGCTGACGGTAAATCTCTGAGTCAAGGCATCAAGCAGGGCCTTATCCGGCGTCGGGCCTTCATACTGCCCGATCACCATGAGCGGGCGCTTAAACTGGGCAAGGTAATCCGGCAAATCAGCTGAGGTCAGGCGGGAGATGGTTCTTACGTCAGGCAGCGCGGCGGTGCTGAAGTCAAAGAAGGGATCGCTTATCGGCACGTTCAGGAGCACCGGACCGCAGGGCGCGGCGGCAAGCTTCAGCAGGGCCTCGTTAATGACGCGACTGCAGTGCCATTGATCCAGCGGCCGGCTGATCTCCGCCGCCGTGCCGGCAAATTTGACCAGCCCGTGAAAGACCTGCTCCTGGGGCAGGGTTTGGCCGTCCATCTGCCCGATCCAAGCAGCAGGCCGGTCGGCGGCAATCACCAGGAGCGGCAGCTCCCGATAATGCGCCTCGGCCACAGCAGGATGCAGATTTAAAAGCGCTGATCCCGAGGTCACCACTACGGCGACAGGCCGGCGCAGGGCGGCGCACATCCCCAGGGCCATGAAGCCTGCAGATCTTTCATCTACGGCGCAGTGACACTTGATTTCCCTGATCAGAGCAAAGCCCGCGTTTAAGGGAATATTGCGTGAGCCGGGGCATAAAACCGCATCCTGAATTCCGTGGGCCTTCAGCAGGGCTAAAATCTCCAGCACATTGGCGCAGCTGGTATACATTACAGAAGCTCCTTTAATACCTGCAGCTTCAGCTCGGTCTCCTGCCATTCGCTCTGCAGCTCTGACTCCGGCAGAATGCCGCCGCCGGCGCGCAGACAGGCAATGCCGTCCTTAAAGGAAAGACCGCGCAGATTGACGTAAGCTGCTCCCCGGCCGCCGCGCAGCAGGGCGGTGAAGCCGGCGTAGAAACCTCGGCTGCCGCTCTCCTCACGTTTAATGAACTCCCGCGCCTCCTGCTGCGGCAGTCCGCACACGGCCGGAGTGGGATGCAGCGCGCTTAAGATCTCCTCTGCAGTGACCTCAGGCTTGAGGACGGCTGTGATATCGGTACACAGATGCACGGCCGCGCCGGCGGGACGGCTGCAGGGGCCGGTGAGATGAACCGGCTGTGCTGACAAGGGCTCTAAGGTCGAGACTATAAAATCTGTGACCAGCTGCTGTTCGCGCTGATCTTTAGCGCCCCAGCTATAGGCGTCCTGAGCGCTGCGGCGCTGCGTTCCGGCCAGGGCCATGGTCTTAATAGCGCCGTCTGAGCACTCGGCAAGGAGCTCGGGCGAGGCGTAGAGCAGCACCTCGCTGCCGGTGTGCATTAAGAGGCAGCAGGCCTCAGGCTGCAGATCGCATAAATCTAAAAACACTGTGGAAAGCGGGCGGCGCGGGATCTGATAATGCGGGCGCGAGAGTACTAATTTACTGAATCTGCCGGCGCACAGCGCCTCCTTGAAGCGGGAGAAATCCGACTCGTAGCAGGCCCTTACCTGAGCATTCAGGCTCTCGCAGCGCCTCTTTAGATCCGCAGGCGGCTCTGCAGGCGCATCCTCAGCCGCCTCATCGCCGCACAGATCCTGCAGATAAAGCAGGGAAGCTAAATGGGCGGCGCTGCCGGATAATTCCTCTGTGACTTTAAATTTCTGCAGCGGCCTGCAGCGGTCAAAGGGAGCGAGCAGGAACTGCAGATCTTCCTCTTTCTCCGTTCCCTGAGCCTTTATGCCTGCAGGTGCGGTACCTTCCGCTATGGGCTCTAAAAAGAGCAGCGAGAAGCTGGAGCTGTGCGGTCTGCGCAGGCAGACAAAAGGCTGGGCGCGGCGCAGCAGAGTATTGAGTGCTGCAGTAAACAGGGCCGTGAAAGAGGGATCTGCGGCGAGGATCGGCATTATTCGCTCCTTTTTGGTGCAAAACTGCGCGATTATAGCGCGGACAGTATAATTGTTAAAGGGCGGTCAAGACCGATCCCTGATCTCTGCTGACTGTGCGCAGGATCACCGTTAACTGTGCTTTAAATTAAGGTTTTTCAGGTTGACGAATGGCGTTGGTTACGGTGGCCCGGCAGATGAGCTCCCGGTCGGCACTGAGCACCTGCGCATCTAGCACGTGCAGGGTCCGTCCCACGCGCAGCGGACGGATCTCACAGTACACCGTATCGCCTACTTTGGCGGTACGCAGATGATTGGCCGATACCTGCACTCCGAGGGCCGTCCCGCCTGAAGGCGCGACCAGCTGCGTGGAGAAGGCGCCGGCGCAGATCTCGCACAGTGCCAGCGATGCTCCGCCGTTCAGCAGTCCGTGGATCTGCGCGCTGTGCGCGGTTACCGGCATCTTCGCGCGCAGAAATTCAGGTCCGGTCTGTTCAAACTCGATGCCCAGAAAATCGAGCATCGACGGGGCGTTTTTATCCAAGGCGCTGGTTCGTCCGTCTTATACCGGCTTAAAGTCCACGGTGCCGTAATCCTCTTTTAACTGCTGCTCCTTGGCCTGCGTTAAGAAGAGCTTCAGGCGGTTGGCTACATTGGACTGCGAGGTGCCGGCCTCAAAGTCGATGCTGCACAGATTGGCGTCCTCATAGCCCATGCGGATGGCGCGCATCACCCCCTTGCCGGTCACGTGATTGGGCAGGCAGGCAAAAGGCTGCACGCACAGCACGTTTTTCACGCCGTGCTCGATGTAGTCGATCATCTCAGCGGTAAGAAGCCAGCCCTCACCTGCCTGCTGCCCGGCGCTGACCAGGCCTTCAATGGCGTGCTTATAGTCGTTAAACGGCGTTAAGCTTTCAAACCTGCTTTCCTTTAAGGCCGTGATGATGACGTCGCGCATGCGGTTGAAGCGGTGCGCAATCAGCCACGAGCCGGTTGCCTTGACCCAGGAGCCCTTTAAGTATTTGGCCTGGAAGATGCTGTCATTGAGGCAGTAGAGCAGGAAGCTTGAGATATCGCCGATCACCGGTTCAGCGCCTTCGGCGATGAGCTGATTCATAAGATCGAGATTGGCCTTGGGGTGGTACTTCAGCAGGATCTCGCCCACGATGCCAACCTTGGGCTTGCGGCGTACTTCTTCAAGATCAATAGAGGAGAAGGCCTGCACGATAGAGCGGGCTATTTTGACAAAATTGTGCCGGCGCGCGGAGCTCAGCATATATTCCGCGCACTGCGCCACCATGACTTTCAATACCTGATCGCTGCTGCCTTTGACCTTTTCGTAGGTCTTGGTATGAAAGTACAGCTTCTGCAGCAGATCGCCCAGCAGGATGCCCTTCATCAGGCGGTAGAGCCCATGCAGTCCGAGCTTTAAATGCAGCGCATCGGTATCCAGGTCATAGCTTGATAAGGTCACGATTGGCACATTATCGTAACCCAGATCATGCAGCGCCCAGCGCAGCAGAGCCGGATAATTGGTTGCGCGGCAGGGGCCGCAGGTCTGGGCGAGCAGGAGCGCGGCGCGCTCAGAGTCAATCTTTCCGGAGGCCAGGGCTTCAATCAGCTGTCCTATCACCACAATAGCCGGATAGCAGGCGTCGTTATTGACGTACTTAAGCCCCAGTTCAATGGCCTTGTCATTGACCTCCGGCAGCAGCTCTACCCGATAGCCTAAAGCCTGCAGAGCGGCGGTTAAAATCGGGAAATGAATGGGAGCCATCTGCGGCACATAGAGGGTGCGCAGCTCATTGGGCACGCCTTTCTTCGATACCTGCTGACTTAAAGTCTGAGCTGATAAATGCGACATGGCATTTTCATTGATGGCGCACAGCAGGGACTTAATGCGGATCTTGGCAGCCCCCAGGGTATCACCTTCATCAATCTTGAGCATGGTGTAGATCTTGTCCGAGCGCTCTAAGATCTTGCGCACCTGCTCGGAGGTGATGGCGTCGATGCCGCAGCCGAAGGATACCAGCTGCACCAGCTGCACATTGGGATGCTCTGCGGCAAACTCAGCGGCCTTATACAGCCGGCTGTGGAAGGCCCATTGATTGACCACGTCCAGCTTGGGCTGATTTTTGGCCAGATTAAACACCGCATCCTCAGTTACCACTATGGTGCCCATCGAGGAGATGAGCGACGGAATGCCGTGATTAATTAAAGGATCGATGTGATACGGACGGCCGGACAGCACGATTAAGGTCCTGCCTTCCTCGGCCGCCTTATTGACCAGGCGCAGGCCTTCAGCATGCAGGCCGGCGCGGTAATCGGCCAGGGCTCTTTCGGCCTCGCGCACGGCATGCCTGATCTCGCGCGCCGGCAGCTGCGGGAAGCATGACTTGACGGCGCGCAGCACCGTAGCTCCCTTGCTGATGTCGAGGAACGGGGTATGAATTTTAAGCCCCGGGTACTGCGTGATGACGTTAAGCTTGAGCGCCTCCGGATAGCCGCCCACTACCGGGCAGGCATAGCTGTCGGCCATGGCCGCATCGACCTTAGCCTCGCGCGGGATGCAGGGCAGGAAGATGTCCTTGACGCCCCGGCCTGCCAAATATGAGACATGACCGTGGGTGAGCTTGGCCGGGTAGCACAGGCTCTGCGAGGGGATAGTGATGTTGCCCAGCTCCGCAATTTCCTTGGTGGTTAATGGTGAAAGTTCGACTCTGAAGCCTAAATTCGTAAATAAGCGGTGCCAGTAGGGATAATGCTCGTAAATATTCAGCACGCGCGGAATGCCGACCGTGCCGCGGGGAGCCGCGGCGGCCTCCAGCACTTTGCGATCGAACAGGGCGCTGAGCTTGAACTCAATGAACTCATTGCGCTCTTTATTCTTAATGCCGGTCTTTAAAGCAAAGTCGCAGCGATTGCCGTGAATATGCTTTTGGCCGGACAGGAAGGTGTTCATGGTCAGCAGGCAGTGATTGCTGCAGCCCTTGCAGCGAAACTGCCGCGTTTTGATCTTGCTTAAATCAAAGTAATCCGGATTGATGGTTAAGGGCAGCTTGTCCTTTAACCAGCGCTCTTTGGCGATTAAGGCCGCGCCGAAAGCGCCCATTAAGCCTGCAATATTGGGGCGAATCACCTCGCGGCCGATTAAGAGCTCAAAGGCGCGCAGCACCGCATCATTCAGGAAGGTGCCGCCCTGCACCACTACATGCTCGCCCAGCTGGGCGCTGTCGTGGATGCGCAGTACTTTATAAAGGGCATTGCGCACGATGGAAAAGCACAGGCCTGAGGCAATATCAGGCAGCGGCACATTATCGCGCTGCGCCTGCTTTACTTTGGAGTTCATGAACACCGAGCAGCGGGTGCCCAGATCGCAGGGCGCCTGCGCCTGCTCGGCCGCCTCCACGAAGTCGCTGAGGCTTAATTTGAGCTGGGCTGCAAAGGTTTCAATAAAGGAGCCGCAGCCTGACGAGCAGGCCTCGTTTAACTGCATGTCCTTAATAATGCCGTCCTTGACCTTGATGCACTTCATATCCTGACCGCCGATGTCGATGACGTAGGTGGTCTGCGGGTCAAAGGCGCAGGCGGCTTTTTGATGGGCGAGGGTTTCAACCTCTTCATACTGCGCATTTAAGGCAGCTTTAGCTAAAGCTGCGCCGTAGCCGGTGGTGCAGACGGCAGCCAAGTGCGCGCTTTCAGGCAGGGACTGCAGCAGCGACTGCACTTTAGGCAGCAGCTGCTCCAGGGGCGAGCCGGCATTGCCGGCGTAAAAACTGTCGAGCAGACGCTGATGTTCGTCCAGCAGCACGCATTTGACGGTGGTGGAGCCTAAATCGACACCTAAAAACAGCGGGCCGGAGGCTTCAGACAGGGCCGCCTCCTCAAGCCGCTCTTTGGCGTGGCGCGCTTTGAACTCCTCTAAATCCGCCTTGTCTGCAAAGAGCGGCGGCAGATTGGAGGCATCGCCCTTAAAATCAGCTGCGCTCAGAGCCTCAATAAGGGAGCTTAAAGCGCGCGGGGGCTGCTTGTCTTTAGCAAATTCATCGCTCTCCTGACGGTGCGCCTCTAAGGCCGCACCCCAGGCCATGGCGTACTGCGCGTCTGCGATGTCGGCAAACATCGTATCCGGGCCTTGAAGCCTTTCGATAAAGCTTTGACGCAGCTCGGTTAAAAAGCTCAGCGGGCCGCCTAAGAAACATACCCGGCCCTTAATGCTGCGTCCGCAGGCCAGTCCTGAAATGGTCTGTTCGCATACCGCTTCAAAGATGGATTTGGCGATATCTTCCTTCGCCGCGCCCTGATTTAGCAGGGCCACTAAATCGGTTTTGGCAAAGACGCCGCAGCGCGAGGCAATCGGATGGATCTTCTGATAGTGCTTTGCCAGCTCATTTAAGCCCGGGGCATCGGTGGAGAGCAGAGTGGCCATCTGATCGATGAAAGCGCCGGTGCCGCCGGCGCAGGCCTCGTTCATGCGCAGCTCCATGCCTCCGGATAAGAACAGGATCTTGCTGTCCTCGCCGCCCAATTCAATCGAGGTATCAACGGGCTCAGGCTGGGACTTTAAAAAAGTACTGGCCGCGATTACCTCCTGTACAAAGCTGCAGTGCAGATGCTGCGCTAAGGCCAGGGCGGCCGAGCCGGTGAAGCTGACCTGCACCTGACTTAAATCAAAGCGCTGATTGAGCCGCTGCAGGCAGTTTAAAAGGGTAGGGAAAACCGCGCTTTGATGGCGTACATATTCCTGTGCGGCTTTGTGGCCCTGCTTATCTAATAAGACGTATTTTACGGTAGTGGATCCGAGGTCAATGCCTAAAAAATAATGTGCTGAGTTCATAAATAATTGCAGGCGGCTTTAGGCCGCATCATTCTTTGCAGCTGCTTTTTATGAGCAGTTAACGCATTTGTGCCTCTGCATGTTAACAGATAGTGAGAAAATCATCTACAAATTGAGAAAAGTTTGCCACAAGAGCATCGCAAATTTAAATTATTGTTTTAATGCAGAATAAAAGCTGCTCTTCACGCACGAGCGCGCACCTGCATGAGGGATCAGGAGCGATTGTGCTATAGTTTAGCCGTGGGAATAAGGAGCTTTTCATGGAGCAGAATGCACAGCCGCCGATTAAATCTGCGGTCATCGTCTCTAAGGTGTTTCGCCGGCCGCTCTCCGGAGCCATCCTGGAGCTGGCCTCCCTGCTGAAAGCGCTGGGGGTGGAGACCTATATCGAGCAGACTACCTCGGTAGGCTTCAACCTGCCGCAGCTGCCCTGCGTGTCGCGCCGGCAGATTAAGGATTTAGATTTAATTGTGGTTCTGGGCGGCGACGGCTCGGTCTTAGGGGCTGCGCGCACCCTGGTTGATCTGCAGGTGCCGATGCTGGGCGTCAATCGCGGCCATTTGGGACTGCTCACTGACGTCTCGCCTGCTGATCTGCGCGTTTCGCTGCAGAAGGTAGTGCAGGGGCGCTATGTTAAAGAAGAGCGCATGATCCTTGATATGCGGGTGTTCCGCGAAGATGAGGACGGGGCGGGCGAACTGGTCGGGCAGTCCCTCGCTACCAACGAAACCGTCATTCACTCCGGCATGATGGCCCACATGATGGTGTTTAAAGTCTCCATCAACGGGCGCTATATGTACACGCTGCGCGGGGACGGCATTATTATCAATACCCCGACCGGCTCTACGGCTTATTCCCTGTCCGCAGGCGGCCCCATTATCGAGCCGCATCTTGATGTGCTGGCTTTAGTGCCGATGTTCCCGCAGTCGCTCAACTGCTCTCCCATCATCATTCCGGGCAAGTCCGAGGTGCGCATCGATTTTGTCTATCAGGACGATACACCCGAGTGGGTGTCGGTCAACTGCGACGGGCAGGTCAGCGTGCGCGCCGATACCAAGTGCGCAGTGATCATTCGCCCGCATCGCACCCCCCTGACCTTAATTCATCCTGAGGGCTACGATTATTACAGCCTGCTGCGCCAGAAATTAGGCTGGGGCCAGTCATTAGTTTAGTTAGGTACAAATATGCTCCTTGAGTTAGCGGTAAAAAATGTGGCCTTAAATGCTGAGGCGCGCATGGAGTTTCAGCCGGGTCTTACCTGCATTACCGGCGAGACCGGCGCAGGCAAATCCCTAACCGTAGATGCCTTAGGGCTGGCTTTAGGCGGAAGGGCCGATGCCGCCTTAATTAAAGAGGGCGCCGAGCGCGCTGAGGCCGCCGCCTTATTTGCCATCTCCCCGGAGCTTAAGGCTAGATTAAAAGAGCTCGACTTATCGGCTGAAAATGAGGATGAGCTCATTCTGCGCCGGGTGCTCAGCCGTGACGGCAAGAATAAGGCCTATATCAACGGTCATCTCTCCACCATTACTCTTTTAAAAGAAATAGCCGGAAGTCTGGTCAGCATTCACGGCCAGCACGCCAGCTACAAGCTGCTCGACCCTGATTACCAATTATCCTTAATTGACGGCTTCGGCGGCTATGCCGAGCTTGCCGCAGAGGTCTCTGAGCGTTATCGCGTTTATGCCAGGCTGCGCAGCGAACTTACCGCCTTAAGTCAGGCTCAGAAGGAAGGAGCTCTGCGCTATAAGAGTCTGCGCTATGATCTGGAAATTCTCACTAAGCTCAATCTTAAGGAAGGCGATTACGAGGAGCTCTCTGAGCGCTTTGACAAGAGCATGCACGCTGCCAAAATCGCGGCGGCGGCGGCGCTGGCGCAGGGAGTCCTTGACAGTGATGAGCATAATGTCATTGAGATCTTAAGCGCGCGCGCGGACGATTTATCAGAGGTGCTGCAGTTTGAACCGCGGCTGCAGCCGATTATTGACGCTTTAAATGCTGCCTTGACTGAGCTTGACAGTGCGCGGACGGATCTCTCTGCCCTTTCAGAGTCCTTCAGCGTTGATGACAGCGCAGGTTTAAATGAAAAACTGGCGCTGTGCCATGATGCCGCCCGCCGCTTTGGAGTAGAGCCGCGCGATTTATATAAGCTGCAGGCCGATTTAGAGCATGAGCTCACAGATTTTCTTTCCCTGCGCCAAAAGATCGAGGACAGCACTGCACAGGTCAAAGCTGCCCGCGCCCAATATGAAGAGGCCGCAGCGAAGCTCTCTGAGGCCCGCGTTAAGGCCGCGCAGGATCTTAGCGTTAAGGTGCAGGATCTGATCCGTACCCTCGCTATGCCGGACGGGCGCTTTGTGGTTAAAGTCACGGTGCAGGAGGGGATTAAGCCGCGCGCTCAAGGCCGCGATGAGGCAGAGTTTCTGTTCTCCGCCAATTTAGGCCAGGATTTAAAGTCCTTAGGGACGGCCGCCTCAGGCGGCGAGCTCTCCCGTCTGGCCCTGGCTTTAGAGGCGATTACCGCCTCGGCGCGTTCTACGCCTACCATTATTTTCGATGAGGTGGATACCGGCATCTCCGGGCGTACCGCCTCGGCTGTAGGCGCAGTGCTGAAACAGCTGTCGCGCAGCGTGCAGGTGCTTACGGTGACGCATCTGCCGCAGGTGGCCGCCGCAGCTGATGCACAGTTCCTGGCTGTTAAGGAAAATACCCCGCAAGGTGCAGTTTCGCGCATTGAGCCCCTGGATCGCAGGGGCCGCATTGAGGAATTGGCCCGCATGATGGGCGGCGCAGTAGTGACGGAGGCGACGCGCCAGAGTGCGGCTGCGCTTTTGGATAAGACGCATGACTAGACTCACCCTGCGGCGCGCCGTGCCCCTTGACGGGGAGGTGATTGCGCGTCTGGAGCTGCGCTCAGCCCGTTATGAAAGCCGCACCTACGCGCTGCCGCCGCTGCGCGATCTTGCCGTCATCTGGCATGGGAGGATTAAAAAGCCCACCCATGCGGTGATCCTGGCCTGCTCAGGGGAAGCTTTGTGCGGTTTTGCCGCCCTGGAATATCCGCTGCATGACGGGCATCTGGCTGCCCTTTACGTCGATCCGGATTATTTTCGCTGCGGGGTCGGGCGCGTGCTGACTGCAGCCGCGGCTGAGGCGGCGCGCAGGGAGGGGGCGGAGACTCTGCATTTGGAGGTGGAGATGCGCAATTTTGGTGCGCAGCACTTCTACCGCGCCTTGCACTTTAAGCCGGGATCGGTACAATCTGCCGATTATCTGTTGAATTTTACCAAGGAGCTGTAAATGCTGAAAATCGGGATCGTCGGGATCAGCGGCCGCATGGGCCACGCCCTGTATGACTGCATTGTGGGAATGGACAGCGTTAAATTAGTCTGCGGCATCGATCGCAATGTCTCAGCGCTGCCGGCAGGCTGCAGATGTGAAGTGGCGGCCGATATCAACTCTTTAAATAATCTTCCGGATGTCTTTATTGATTTTACCCGTCCGGACTGCACCTTAAGCGTCCTGCCGGAGGCAGCAGAGCGCGGCATCGCCTACGTGCTGGGCACCACCGGTTTTGATGACAGCGGCAAAGAGGGGATCAAAAACTGCGCTGAGAAGATCCCGCTGGTGATGGCTTCCAATTTCTCGGTAGGCGTCAATTTGCTGCTGGCGCTGGTCAAGCAGACTGCCGCCGTGATGCAGGATGCGGATGTGGAAATTGTCGAGGCGCATCATCGCTATAAGGTCGATGCTCCCTCCGGCACCGCTTTGTCCTTAGGGCAGGCAGCAGCTGCCGGGCGCGGGGTCAATCTGTCTGACGTGATGGTAGCCGGGCGCAGCGGCATTACCGGTGAGCGCAAATACGGCACTATCGGTTTCTCCTCCATTCGCGGCGGCGATATCGTAGGCGAGCACAGCGTGATGTTCTGCGCAGACGGTGAAATCGTTGAGCTTAAGCATCATGCCTCCAGCCGCGCCACCTTTGCCCGCGGTGCGCTGCGCGCTGCGCAGTGGCTGGAAGGGAAAGCTCCCGGCCTTTACGACATGCCGGCCGTGCTGGGGCTGCCGCGCTGAAGCTGCCTTAAAGCAGTCAGCTTTGTCAGGCGCCGCAGCGGGCGCCTGTTTTATCACCATGGTTTACTTCTCTGCTGCGGCCGGCTGAGCCTGCTGTCGGCGCTGCTGCAGCTCGGCTGCCGTCGCCTGATCTTTGACGTCTAAGATCTTAACCTCCCAAATGTATGGCATGCCCTGCAGGGAGCTGTCTACATTCCAGACGTTAGGATAGTTGCGGTAGTCGATATAGACGCGCACCACATCGCCTTTCTTCAAGGTCGGCAGCACTAAGGCAAAGGGATTGCCCTGGGCCAGCGAGTCTAAGGTCAGGAGATCGTTGAGCATATAGCTGTGCACGCGCAGCTCAGGGGTAAGCAGTTTGGTCTCAATCTGCACGGCCGCATCATTAGTTACTGCCGGAGCTTCCTTGGGGGCCTGCTGCAGGTACAGCACATAGATGCCGGGAGCTATGGTCTTGATTCCGGGGATCTTGGCCGTCTGAGCTAAGTAATCAGCGCCGGTCTGCAGATTAGAGGCGACGATGGCCTGCTGATTGACGGGATTGGCATTGTAGGTGCGGTTCTGTCTGAACGAGCAGATCACCGAAGATCCGTGAATAGTCAGCGGTCTCGCAGTGTCGCAGAAGCCGCCTATCACCTGATTGACCGAAGCCTGATGTTCCTTCTCAGGATTTGGCTCATAAATTAAGGTATCGCCCGGCATGCAGAAGGCTAAATTATCTGAATCATTGACAAAGCAGGAAGCCGGCAGCCGCTGATGGAGCAGGGAGGTCTGCAGCACGCTGCTGTCAGCCCGGGCCGCAGGGGCGGCAGGCTTGTCAGCGCTGCTCTCGCCGCAGCCTGCAAGCAGGGCGGCAGTTATGATGCTGACGGCAAGCTTAGTATAAACATTAAAGAACATCTCAAAACACCTGAATAAACAACTGACTAATTATGCACGCACCGCTGAAATTCGAGACTCCTGCCGGATCAGGGCTACGCTGCTGCAGCTTAAATTAAGCTCTCGGACTTTCAGCATCCGGAGCTGCACCCGCCCCAGGGCCGGGGCAGTATCGTATATTAGCAGAGCTGTATTCACAGCGACGCCGGCAGAGTGCCGGCGTCAGAAAAACAGGCAGGGGTTTAAGCCTGCAGCTTAAATCTTAAACTCTGATAAGGATTCATGCACTTCATTTAAGATATCTACCGCCTGATCGATATCTGCAGCGGCGTGCTCTGCGTTAGCTGCCAGATCCTGAGCTGAATGAGTAATGCCCTGCATATTGGAGGAGATCTCCGCAGTAGCAGTAGTCTGCTCTTCGGCTGCGGTGGCGATCTGGGTGATCTGCCCGTTGACCTGATTGACGTGGGAGATGATCTCCTGCAGAGTGTCGCCCAGACTCTGAGTAGAGTTGGCGAGCTGATCCATATTGGTAACCGAGTTCTCCATGCTCTCAGAGGCCGCATTGGCATCATGCTGGATCTGCTCGACCATGCCAGTGATCTCCTGGGTGGACTTAGAGGTACGCGAGGCTAAAGCGCGCACTTCATCAGCCACCACCGCGAAGCCGCGGCCGGCCTCGCCGGCGCGGGCGGCCTCAATAGCCGCGTTTAAGGCCAGGAGGTTGGTCTGCTGGGCAATATCTTCAATGGTTTCAACAATAGTGCCGATGTTCTTGGACTGCTCCACCAGCTGCTCAACTAAATGAGCATCCTGCTTGGTCTGCTCCGTCTGCTGATGGATGCCGCTGATGGAAGAAGCTAAATGATTGACGCCCTGCTCAGTAATATTGCGCGAGTTCTCGGAGGCTGAGGCCGCCTGCTCGCAGTTGCGGGCGATATCCTGCGTGGTGGAGACCATTTCATCAGAGGCCGCTGCCACGGTGATGGAGCGGTTCTCCGCGTCTTTGGCTGAATTGTGCACGCCGCCGGCTACATCTTTTACGGTGTGCATCAGCTCCACTGCGGCATTAGCGCGATCCTGCACGTGACGGATGTGGCCGGCTAAATTAACGCGCATCTTCTCAAAGGTGGCTACCAATTGGCCCAGCTCATCGCCGGTATTGGGAACGGCCGGCGTAGTGAGATCGTTGGCTGCAATCATGTTTGCATGCTTCATGGCATAGCGCAGATGCTTGGTGATGTAGTGGGCTGACCACAGCGAAATTAAAATGGCGGCAATCACCGCAATTAAGGTGACCACGCCGATAATGATGGCCGGAGTAGGATCGGCAATGCTGTCTACTGCGCTGACGACTTCAGCTAACTGCTTGTTGATGACGGCAGTTAAATTGTCAAAGCAGATTTGCGCCTGCGGATTGATGTGCTGGGCGGAAATGGTGGAGGCCAGCATGGTATCGCCGCTTAAAATGGCCGGCTTGAACTGCTCTTCGTAGATGCTGAAAAACTGTGCGGCAGCCTCTTTGACGGCTCCAATCTCCTCCGGGAAGCGGGCGGTCTGCAGATTGTCTACGGCCTGCCTGGCGGCGGCAATTTTGCTGTCGAATTCAGAAAGTTTGGACGGGTCATGGATGGAATTGACCACTAAATTATTCAGCTCAGTTAAAGCGGCGCGGCTGGCGTTAATGCGCCCGTAGCGCTCTTCGAGCGTCCAGTGAATATCGCTGGCTACCTGCTGACTGTTGATGGTGCTCTGAAGGGCAATCGCGCTGATAATGATCGCGAGGATGGTCACGATGGCAAAGCTTATCATCAGCTTTACCTTAACGGTAAGATTAAGATACCACTGCATAGACATAGCCTCTTTTATTGGGAGTTCTATTACTATTTTCGGCAAGTGCCGCAATACATTAAGTAATTTAGCATGTTTTAGCGCTGTCGGCGCAGATTTGCGCTGTTTTTCGCTGAAAAATCTGCTTTTTACAATGAAAAAGGCCGCCTTGCGGCAGCCTTTTATAAGCAAAAGTTTCTTGAGAAATCCGTGTGCGGATTAGATCACGCCCTGGGCAATCATGGCGTCGGCGACCTTGCGGAAGCCGGCAATGTTGGCGCCCAGCACTAAGTTGCCCTCGCAGCCGAACTCGCGGGCAGTCTCAGCGGCGGCATTATAGATGCCGGTCATAATATTGTGCAGCTTGCCGTCCACTTCGTCGAAGGTCCAGGCAGTCATGCCGGCGTTCTGCTCCATCTCCAGCTGAGAGGTGGCCACGCCGCCGGCGTTGGCAGCCTTGGCCGGGCCGTAGGCGATGCCGGACTTTAAGAACTCGTTGATGGCCTCGATGGAGGACGGCATGTTGGCGCCTTCAGCCACGCATTTGCATCCGTTGGCCAGCAGGCACTTGGCATCCTCAACATTGACCTCGTTCTGAGTAGCGCACGGGAAGGCGGCATCAACCGGGACCGACCATACGGCATTGCGGCCTGCCGGGTAATCGTCGCGGGCGGTGTACTGAGCGGTCGGGACTAACTCGGCGTAGCGGGTTAAGGAGGCACGCTCCACTTCCTTGACCTGCTTTAACACATCAACCTTGATGCCGTTCGGGTCATAAATCATGCCGCGCGAATCGGACACGGTCACCGGGGTTGCGCCCACCTGATAGAGCTTCTCGCAGCAGTAGATGGCCACATTGCCGGCACCGGAGACGGCGCACTTCTTGCCCTCTAAGGACTCACCGCGGGCCTTGAGCATTTCCTGAGCAAAGTACACCGTGCCGTAGCCGGTAGCTTCGGTGCGGGCTAAGGAGCCGCCGAAGTTTAAAGGCTTGCCGGTTAAGACTCCTTCGTACTTGGTGGTTAAGCGCTTGTAGGCGCCGTAGAGGTAGCCGATCTCGCGGCCGCCTACGCCGATGTCGCCTGCCGGTACGTCAACTAAAGCGCCGATGTAGCGGTGCAGCTGCACCATGAAAGCCTGGCAGAAGCGCATCACTTCATTATCAGACTTGCCCTTAGGATCAAAATCGGAACCGCCCTTAGCGCCGCCGATGGGAGTGCCGGTTAAGGAGTTCTTGAAGATCTGCTCAAAGCCTAAGAACTTCAGCACGCCTAAGTTTACGGTCGGGTGGAAGCGCAGACCGCCCTTGTAGGGGCCGATGGCGGAATTGAACTGTACGCGGTAGCCGCGGTTGACCTGGATCTCGCCCTTATCGTCCACCCACTCTACGCGGAACTGGAAAATGCGCTCCGGCTCGACGATGCGCTCTAAGATCTTGTTGCGCTGATAAGCCGGGTTCTTGTCTAAGGCGGGCTGCAGAGTGGTCAGCACTTCCTGCACGGCCTGCAGAAACTCGGGCTGATCGGCATA
Organism: uncultured Succinivibrionaceae bacterium; assembly: GCA_944389865.1. Lineage (GTDB taxonomy): Bacteria > Pseudomonadota > Gammaproteobacteria > Enterobacterales > Succinivibrionaceae > Avisuccinivibrio. The sequence continues at coordinate 6,705 of CALXNX010000025.1, read as the reverse complement.
GCGGCCCTTTAACTCATCAAAAACCTGCTGCGAGTAAGACATGTTTTATCTCCTAAGTAGTCTTAGCCAAAATGAAACTGCGCTAACTTTACACTGTAATGGGGCAAAATGTAAGAAAAAGCGGCATAAGGATGGTTAAAAGGCGGGAAAATTGCTCTATTGGTGCTCTGTGCACAAAATAAGTGCATATTTGTGCGTTTACGGTGCGCAGTTTTCAGCAGCCCTGCCCTTGGACAGGGCAGGCGGGGCTACAGGTTTTTCTGCAGTACTTCCTGAATTAAAACAAAGCCGTTGTCAAAGGCGATATTGCGCTCGCGCACTTTTGCAAAGCCGCGCTGATGATAAAAGTCTGCAGCGGCATTGCGGGAATTGACGTAGATCTCCAGGGTGCAGGGCTCGGGGTGCACTTGCTTAATGTGCTTTTCTATCTCGCTGACTAAAGCCGTGCCGATGCCGTGCCGCTGATGCGCCTTAAGCACATAGATCTTGGGCATGTGAAAGAGATCTGGTCCTTCCTGACAGACGCTGGCAAAGCCGCAGTCCTCGCCGTTCTCTGCGGCGATAAAATAGACCGTACCGCTGTCAAGGCTCGCGGCCATGCTGTTTTGGGAGTAGCTTAAATCCTCTAAATAATCAATCTGCTCGGTAGTCAGCAGCCCTTCGTAGGCCTGCGGCACCGTGAGGGCAGCCAATTCCTTAATGCAGCTTAAATCGCACATCCGCGCGCGTCTGATTTCAAACATGGCACTGTCTCCACCGAAAAGGCTGGTATTACCAGAATTTCTTAACCGTATTTATCTTCTCTCTTAGCATAGATATTAATTATCTGCATTAATAACAAAGAAAATTTGCAGGTAAGATCAAAGTTTTGGTGCTGATTTCTGCTCTTTTTGCCTGAAGGTCAGCAGGAAGGTTAAAGATGAGGCACAGATAAGAAAAACGGCCTGTCCTCCTTGGGTTAAAGGCAAAGGAGAGACAGGCCGCCGCGGTCAGACTTGAGGCTTAGGCCTCACTTGCGGCCGCAATCATTTGATGCAGCTCCTGAATGGAGTGCACGGTATTGAACTCATTTTCCGCGATGGCTTCCAGGGAGGCCAGCGCGGCGTTCATGGTGGTGCAGTACGATACGCGGTACTGCAGGGCGCCGCGGCGCAGCGAGCGCGAATCCAGCACGGACTGACGGCCCTCGGTGGTGTTGATCACCCAGGAGTAATGACCGCTCTTGATGCCGTCCAGAATATTCGGACGGCCCTCATAAACCTTCTTGACCTGACGGGCCGGAATGCCGGCTTCAGTCAGGCAGCGGTAGGTGCCGCCGGTGGCGTCGATCTCAAAGCCCGCATCCACTAAGAGCTGGCCCAGGCGCGGCAGGCGCGCCTTGTCGGAGTTGCGGATGGAGAGCAGTACGCGCCCGGAGCGCACCAGCTTGGAGCCCGCGGCCAGCTGAGCCTTGGCGTAGGCCTCAGGGAAGAGCTTGGCAGTCCCCATGACCTCGCCGGTAGAACGCATCTCAGGTCCTAAGATAGGGTCGGATCCCGGGAACTTCACGAAGGGCAGCACCACTTCCTTGACCGAGTAGTAGGGCGGAATGACCTCAGAGGTAATGCCCTGCTCAGCTAAGGTTTTGCCGGTCATAATGCGTGCGGCGATCTTGGCCAGGGGCAGGCCTGTGGCCTTGGAGACAAAAGGCACGGTGCGGGCAGCGCGCGGATTGACCTCAATTAAGTAGATCTTATCCTCGCGCACAGCCAGCTGCACATTCATCAGGCCGCGCACGTCAAGCTCCAGGGCTAAATCGCGCGAGATTTTGGTGATCTGCTGCTGAATATCCTTGGACAGATGCCACGGCGGGAGCACGCAGCTGGCGTCGCCGGAGTGCACGCCGCACTCCTCAACGTGTTCCATAATGCCGCCGATGATGACTTTCTTGCCGTCGCAGACGGCATCGACATCAATTTCAGTGGCGTGATCGAGGAATTTGTCTAAAAGCACCGGGGCCTTATTGGAGACCTTGACGGCCTCAGCAAAGTAGCGGCGCAGATCTTCCTCGTCATAGACCACTTCCATCGCCCGGCCGCCCAGCACGTAGGACGGACGCACTACTAAGGGGTATCCGATTTCGCCGGCAATGGCCACCGCCTGATTTAAGGAGGTAGCAGTGCCGTTGGCCGGCTGGAGCAGGTGCAGGCGCTGCACGGCTTCCTGGAAGCGCTGACGATCCTCAGCGCGGTCGATAGCATCCGGGGAGGTGCCGATAATAGGCACGCCGTTCTTTTCGAGCTCGCGGGCCAGCTTCAGCGGAGTCTGACCGCCGAACTGTACGATGACGCCGTAAGGCTTTTCGACGCGGGCAATTTCCAGCACGTCCTCTAAGGTTACCGGCTCAAAGTACAGCCGGTCGGACACGTCGTAGTCGGTGGACACGGTCTCCGGGTTGCAGTTGACCATGATGGTCTCAAAGCCGTCCTCGCGCAGGGCCATGGAGGCGTGCACGCAGCAGTAGTCGAACTCAATGCCCTGACCGATGCGGTTCGGACCGCCGCCCAACACTATGACCTTCTTATTATCGGTCGGATTGGCCTCGCATTCATCCTCGTAGGTGGAATACATATAGGCCGTGGCGGTGGCAAATTCAGCGGCGCAGGTGTCGACGCGCTTGAAGGTCGGATAGACGTCAAAGAGCCAGCGGCGCTCGCGCACCATGGTCTCAGTGGTGTTGAGAATGTCGGCTAAGCGGCCGTCAGAGAAGCCCTTCGCCTTAAGCATCTTCATCTCATCGGCGTCGATGGACTTTAAGGTGCGTCCGCTTAAGGAGTTCTCAATATCGATGAGCTCTTTAATCTGCGCAAGGAACCACGGATCGATCTTGGTGTAGTCAAATACTTCATCAATGGTCATGCCCATGCGGAAGGCATCGGCAATGTACCAAATGCGGTGCGCGCCGGCTTCTTCCAGCTCATGCAGCACCTTGGTGCGGGCTTCGCGGGCGTTCATATCGACGCGCGGATCAAAGCCGTTCTTGCCGGTCTCCAGTCCGCGCAGGGCCTTCTGCAGAGACTCCTGGAAGGTGCGACCGATAGCCATCACCTCGCCTACCGACTTCATCTGAGTGGTCAGACGGTCATTGGAGTGCGGGAACTTCTCAAAGTTAAAGCGCGGCACCTTGGTGACCACGTAGTCTAAGGTAGGCTCAAAGGAGGCCGGAGTCTTATCGCCGGTGATGTCGTTGCCCAGCTCATCCAAGGTGTAGCCTACAGCAAGCTTGGCTGCAATCTTGGCAATCGGGAAGCCGGTGGCCTTGGAGGCTAAGGCTGACGATCTGGACACGCGCGGATTCATCTCAATGATGACCATGCGGCCGTCTTTGGGATTAATGCCGAACTGAACATTGGACCCGCCGGTCTCGACGCCGATCTCGCGCAGCACTGCCATGGCGGCATCGCGCATGATCTGATATTCCTTGTCGGTGAGGGTCTGCGCCGGCGCGACGGTGATGGAGTCGCCGGTGTGAATGCCCATCGGGTCGAAGTTTTCGATGGAGCAGACGATGATGCAGTTATCCTTCTTGTCGCGCACCACCTCCATCTCGAACTCTTTCCAGCCGATTAAGGACTCGTCAATTAAGAGCTCGTGAGTAGGGGAGCTGTCAAGGCCCTTGGTGCAGATGGCCTCAAATTCTTCGGGGTTGTAGGCAATGCCGCCGCCGGTGCCGCCCATGGTGAAGGACGGACGGATAATGCAGGGGAAGCCTACTTCAGCCTGAACCTGCCAGGCCTCCTCTAAGGAGTGGGCGATGCCCGAGCGCGGGCACTGCAGGCCGATCTTCTTCATGCACTCATCAAAGCGCTCGCGGTTCTCAGCCTTGTCGATGGTGTCGGCATCAGCGCCGATCATCTCCACGCCGTACTTCTCCAGCACGCCGTGCTTTTCCAGCGCCAGGGCGCAGTTTAAGGCAGTCTGACCGCCCATGGTCGGCAGAATGGCGTCCGGATTTTCCTTGGCGATGATCTTCTCCACCACCTTCCAATGAATCGGCTCGATGTAGGTAGCATCGGCGATATCCGGATCGGTCATAATGGTGGCCGGATTGGAATTGACTAAAATAACGCGGTAGCCTTCCTCGCGCAGGGCGCGGCAGGCCTGGGTGCCGGAATAGTCAAATTCGCAGGCCTGGCCGATAACGATGGGGCCGGCTCCTAAAATTAAAATGCTTTTAAGATCTGTGCGCTTGGGCATGACTAATCCTCTTTGCGGGCGTGCTTATCCATCAGTTCAATAAAGTGCTCAAAAACCGGCTTGATATCGTGCGGACCGGGGCTGGCTTCCGGGTGTCCCTGGAAGCTGAAAGCCGGAGCGTCGGTGCGCTCAATGCCCTGCAGGGTGTGATCGAACAGGGAGACGTGAGTGACCTTGACGTTCTCAGGCAGGGTGTCGATATCTACAGCAAAGCCGTGATTCTGCGAGGTAATATAGACCTCGCCGGTGGCCAGCGACTTGACCGGATGATTAGCGCCGTGGTGGCCGAACTTCATTTTGACGGTCTTAGCGCCCGAGGCCAGACCTAAGAGCTGATGACCAAGGCAGATGCCGAAGAGGGGAACCTTTGCGGCAGTAAATTCCTGAATGGCCTTGATGGCGTAATCGCAGGGCTCCGGATCGCCGGGGCCATTGGACATAAAGACGCCGTCCGGATTTAAGGCTAAAACCTCGGAGGCCGGAGTGGCGGCCGGCACCACGGTGAGGCGGCAGCCCAGGTCCACTAAGATGCGCAGAATGTTGCGCTTGACCCCGAAGTCGTAGACCACCACATGGTACTTATAGTCATGCCCCTGACCGTATCCTGTGCCTAATTTCCAGGTGCTCTCGGTGAACTCATAGCGCTCCTTGGTAGAGACCACTTTGGCCAGATCCATGCCCTTGAGGCCGGGGAATTCCTGGGCCAGCTTTACTGCCTGCTCCGGAGTTACAGCCGGATCAGTGGTGAGGCAGCCGTTCTGGGCTCCCTTTTCACGCAGCAGACGCGTGAGTTTGCGGGTGTCGATGCCGTAAATGCCCGGACGATTATGGGCAGTAAGATAAGCGCTTAAAGTCTGCTCAGAGCGGAAATTTGAAGCAGTAATGGAGAGATCGCGAATGATGAGGCCGGAAGCGCAGATGTCGCCGGATTCCATATCCTCGTGATTAGTGCCGTAATTGCCGATATGCGGATAAGTCAGTGTGACTAATTGTCTGGTGTAGGAGGGATCAGTCAGAATTTCCTGATACCCCGTCATAGAAGTGTTGAACACGACTTCGCCGGTCTCGGTAACGCCTGCGGCTCCAAAAGCCTTGCCTTTAAAGACGGTGCCGTCAGCGAGAGCCAGGATTGCGGATGCTGCCACAAATACCCCCTGATAACAGAACTGAAACTTGTGACTTTTGCTGATTTTTCAGACCTTCAGCCGTAATTTTAGCCCCGGTAAGGGAGAGGCTGAAATCTGCAGAGCCAAGTCCTGCCTATTTTAGCTAATTTGTGATATCAATCAAGAAAAATCGACAAATATCGGGGCTGCGGAGGGACAAATTCAGCCCGCTGCCGACAGGACCGGCGGCGTGAATTTCCGTGCGGCCCTGTCGGGAAAGCAGGAAGCTATTTCTCTATTTTGGTAAAGTCGCCGTCAGCGCCGATGGGCTGCTGGGGAGCTTCAGGTGCCGGGGCGGCAGTCGGCTGGGCGGGAGCTGCTGCAGCCGGAACGGGCTGGGCAGAGGCTGCCAGCGGATCCGGGCCGAAGCGGTTGGGCCCCTTGGTGCCTGGGAGCACGGAGAACACAAGGAGCACGATGTATAAGATAGATGCCGCGCCGCCGCCTAAGATGAAGCCGAGGCTGATAATGGTTTCGGAACTGGCGACAATGCCGATGGCTGCAATCAGGAACATGACGGCAAAAGCGAGGTAGACGGAGATGATCCACCAGCCGGAGCGGTTAATATCGTGCAGGCGGCGCACCGTGACGGTAAAGGTGGTCACAATGCTGAAGATGGTGAAGGCCAGGTACAGCAATTGACCCAGGAAAGGGATGATGCTCAGGAGGCCGAATACAAAGCCGGCCAGGACAATGGCTAAGTAGTACCACCAGAACTCTGAGCGCGGCGCACGGCCTTTAATGGTTACGGGTTTTCTTAAGGCGCAGATTTTTACTGCATCGATGAAGCTGACCATAAATCTCTCCTTTATTATTAGATAAAGCTGAAGCAGCTGTGCTCAGCCTATCACGCTGCCGCCTTCAGCACAGCTTTAAGCACCGAAAGTTAGCGCCAGCGCACAATTTCAGCTGCATCTGCAGCCATAATTCTATGGCAAAATTGCGGACTCCGCTTGAGCTCACATTTTTGAACTCAGACCATAATCCCGGTTCCTGATGCCAATTTTTTCGGATCATCAATGCATTTAAAGCGGTCCTGAGGGCGCAGTCAGCGCCGAATTTTGGTTAAAAGCGGGCCTTTAAGCTGATTAGGGCAAAAGAGTTTCAGCCAACCTTAGATTGGCATCGTTCAGGCGGTTAGATTATCGTAATCTCTTTTTTAGGCGCCGTCTGCTCTACTTCTTCCGGACTCTCATTCAGTTTGCCCCAATAATCGCAGAACAGCTTGGTTAACTTGAGCGGGTCGCCGGCAAATCTGTGCATGACATCTGCGTATGAGACCGGCAGCACCTCAGCATTCGAT
>CALXNX010000024.1 GCA_944389865.1 uncultured Succinivibrionaceae bacterium | reverse complement strand
TTGCAAAAATATGATGTTTTGCAAATTTTACCGTTTTCCGGGCAAAAAATCGGGGGTGACCCTTTTTAGTCACCCCCTTCTTAATTTATCTCAGCAAGAAGGTGTGAGTCAATTACGCTTATTCAGCTGCGATCACAACCTTGATGACGGACTTAACATCCGGGTGCAGCTGCAGAGTGATGTCGTACTCACCCACAGAGCGCAGAACACCCTCAGGCAGGCGGACTTCAGACTTGTGCACTTCGCAGCCGGCTGCAGTTAAGGCCTCGGAAATATCGCGAGTACCCACAGAGCCGAACAGCTTGCCCTCATCGCCGGCCTTTGCAGTGATGGTCACAGTGGCCAGCTGCTCTAAGGCGGCAGCTCTTTCCTGAGCGGTCTGCAGCTCGGCGGCAATCTTGGCCTCCAGCTGAGCGCGCTGCTCTTCAAACTTAGCTAAGTTTTCCTTGGTAGCCATAACGGCTTTCTTTTGCGGTAACAGGTAGTTGCGAGCATAGCCGTTGCGCACCTTAACCTTGTCACCCAGACCGCCCAAGTGGCCGATCTTATCTAACAGAATAACTTCCATTGAAATTCCTTCCTATAGTCCGTGCAGATTAACGGCTATGTAAATCGGTGTAAGGCAGAAGAGCTAAGAAGCGCGCACGCTTGATAGCGGTGGCGAGCTGACGCTGATACTTAGCGCTGGTACCGGTAATGCGGCTCGGAACAATCTTACCTGACTCAGTGATGTAGTTCTTTAATAAGTTTACATCCTTGTAGTCGATCTCAGTCACGCCCTCTGCGGTGAAGCGGCAGAACTTACGGCGATGATAATAACGTGCCATGTTGGTGCTCTCCCTTATTCAGCAGCCGGAGCTTCTTCAGCCTGAGCAGGCTCAGCAGCCGGAATGTCAATATCAGACTTGGAACGCTGACGGCGCTCACCGCCTTCCTCATCACGGGCGCGGCGCTCTTCTCTAGCCTTCAGCATCGGAGACTGCTCAGTGACCGGACCATTGGTACGCAGGATTAAGTTGCGGATCACGGCATCGTTAAAGCGGAAATTGTTCTCAATGCTGTCGATCACTTCCTGCTCAGCCTCAACGTTCATTAAAACGTAGTGAGCCTTGTGAATCTTCTCAATAGGATAAGCCAGCTGACGGCGGCCCCAGTCCTCTAAGCGGTGGATCTTACCGCCGGATTTTTCGATCTCGCTCTTGTAGCGCTCGATCATGCCCGGAACCTGATCGGACTGATCAGGATGCACCAGGAATACGATTTCGTAGTGACGCATGAAATAAATGCCCCTTACGGTTAAAAGTCTTAAAACCCCAGTAAAATTTCAAGACAAGGAAGCTTACGCGGAAAATAGATATTTACCTGCGTTACTGAGTCGGGCGTATTATAAGCATTTCCGCCTCGATTGCAAGAGCAAAGCGCAAATTTATGCGCCCCACGCGGCATCGAGGCAGCCCAAAAGGAGGGTTAAAGCAGCCGCTGACGTACAGCTTCAAACAGGCTCACGCCGGCTGCTACTGAGACGTTAAGCGACTCCACCCCGGGAGCCATCGGGATCTTGGCAAGAGACGTGCACTTCTCCCGCGTTAAGCGGCGCATGCCGCTTTCCTCTGAACCCATTACTAAGGCGACAGGACCGGTAAGCTTTAAATCGTATAAGCTCTGCTCAGCCTCTCCGGCAAGGCCCACAATGGTAAATTCCTTGTCGGACAGCAGATCCAGCACCCGCGCGAGATTAGTGACTGCAAAGAGCGGCAGGCTCTCAGCGGCCCCTGAAGCCGCCTTGCGGGCAGCAGGGTTGAGCGGAGCTGACTTATCTTTAGGGATAATGACGCCTAAAGCGCCCGCAGCCCAAGCCGAGCGCATGCAGGCCCCCAAATTATGCGGATCAGTCACTCCATCCAGGATTAAAAACAGCGGCTTGTCTGAGGGATCCAAATTATCAAGCAGATCTTCCAAGTCGCGCTCATTCCTGGGCGGCCTGGCTTTAACTTCCAGCACAATGCCCTGATGCACGCCGTTCTCAGTCTTTTCATCGAGAAAATGGCGCTGGGCGTACTGCACCTTAACGCCGACGGACATCAGGCCGCTCAGTATGCGCGCCATGCGTTTGTCATCCTCGCGGCCCTTGACCATCCAGGCGCTTAAGATGGTCTCGGGACTTTGCTCTAAGGCAGTTTCAACAGCGTTGATGCCGTAAATGAGTTCGCGGTTCTGCGCTTTATTTGCCATTTTTCTTATCCTTCTTTTTCTTGTTCTTTTTCTTGCCCTTGCGCTTCTTCCCCTTAGTCGCCCCTTCAGGCTCTAAAGACGGATCGTAGCGGGTAAGACCAAGACGGATTAAATCCCCTAAGGTCAAAGGCCGATCGAGCAGCCGCAGAGTTTCCTGCACCGTCTCTGCTGCAGGCTTGGCTTCTTCTGCAGGAGTCAGGCCAGCCTTTTCCCTGCTGACAAGACCGGCCTTGGCTGCAAGCTTCACCGCGCTGCGCCCTGCCTGCTTCATCATTTGTTTTAAGGCAGATTTAGCACTCTTCACCTTAGGCTGTGGAGCTGCTTCCACTGCAGGCTCTGCTGCAGATTCCGCAGCCTCAGCAGGCTCCGAAGTCTTATCAACTGCAGCTGCAGTCTTTTTACGCCGCGGCTTTTTCTCCGCGGGCTTTTCGGCCTGTACCTGCTTTTTGGCCTCAGCAAGCGCCGCCTGATTGGCCTCCTGCTTTGGAGCCGGATCGTTGCTTATAAGATCGGACAGCGAATTTAACAGCCGATCAGTCTCCCCGCGCACATCCGGCGCGCCCTGCTGCTCCTTGATAAGATCAGCGCGCGTGACATCGCTCTGCAGCGGCTGAGTCTCACCCTGCCGACTCCTCTTAATTTCCGGCAGCAGCAGGTCAATCTTGCGCTCTGCGGGATTGACTGAGCCAATCTGTACCTTGAGCTTATCGCCCATGCGGATCTCCACCCCGCCGCCCATTAATGACTGTGTACGCTCGTTATAGGACACATACTCGTCGCTGATGTTGCCGATAAAGAGAAGCCCGTCCACCATGAAGTCATCTAAATGGATGAAAGCGCCGAAGGAGGTCACAGCGCTCACTGTGCCGTCGACTACCTTGCCCACATAGCGTGACACTAAGATGCATTTAAGCTCATTATCTACGTCAAACTCGGCATGATCGGCTGCAATCTCGCGCTCGGTGCAGCGCTCGCCTAAGGACATCAGTTCGGTTTTGTTATAAGAGCGGGCTCCCAATTTGGCGCGCGCATCCTTATTGCCGTGCTCCAGCAGGAACTTAATTGAGCGATGGAGCTGCAGATCAGCGTAGCGGCGAATCGGCGAGGTAAAATGCGCGTAGGTGGAAAGCGCCAGACCAAAATGCCCGATATTTTGGGGAGAATATTCCGCTTTGCTCATGGAGCGCAGCAACAGCTGTCCGAGCAGCGGCGCGTCCTGCCGTTTTTCAATGGCATGACAGAAAGTGTTGTAATCCTGCGGACTGGGATTATCCGCCCCCGGCAGGCTCAAGCCGAAGCGCACCAGGCTGGCGCGCAGCGAGGCCAATTTTTCAGGCATCGGTTTGGCGTGCACGCGGTAAAGGGTCTGCGCTTTGTTTTCAGCGATAAAGGAGGCTGCCGCAACGTTGGCGGCAATCATGCACTCTTCAATCAGCTTATGCGCGTCATTGCGCACCACCGGGGTGAGACCTACAATCTTTAAATTTTCATTAAAGACGAAGTTGACCTCTTCCGACTCCACCGCAAAGCCGCCGCGCAGATCGCGGGCTTTGGCCAAAATCTGATAGAGTTCATGCAGAGTTTTGACATCCTCAATCACCGCCTGATGCTCAGGGATATTGGTGGTGCCTTCCGTGATCATCTGCCAGGCCTCGGTATAGGTGAGGCGGGCATGCGAGTTCATCACGGCCGGATAGAACTTATAGGCCGTAGTGCGGCCCTTACGGTCAATTTCCATCTCGCAGACCATGCACAGACGATCTACTGAGGGATTTAAAGAACAGATGCCGTTTGACAACTTCTCCGGCAGCATCGGAATGACGTAATTGGGGAAATAGACGCTGTTGCAGCGCTGCACTGCCTCGCGATCGAGCACCGTGCCGGTACGCACGTAATAAGAGACGTCGGCAATGGCGACGTAAAGGCGGAAATTCGCGCCCTCTTTGACCGCGTACACTGCATCATCAAAGTCGCGGGCATCCTCACCGTCGATAGTGACTAAGGGCAGATCACGGAGATCTTTACGCCCCTTAATATCCTCAGGACCTACCTTATCCGGGATGCGGGCTAAGGCGCGCTGCATATTGTGCGGCCAGACACTGGGGATATTATTATTGACTACCGCCTTGGTGATGACATAGCTGAGCCTGCCCAGACCATGAATGACCTCGCGCACCCGCACCGCGCATCTGCCGTCAGAGCTGCGGCTGACAATTTCCGCAATTACGGTATTGCCGGGCTTGGCATCGCCCAAAGAGTCAGGCGAGAACACAAAATCATTGCCGCCTAAAGTCGGATCCTGCGGCAGCAGGCGCGGCGTTTTGCCCGAAGCAATAGTGCCTAAAAGACAGCGGCGCGCTTTGACGATGTCCTGCACGCAGGCTAAATGCTTATCGCGGCTTAAAATCACAGACGCTTGATCGCCCGGCAGGATCAGAAGGTCCGAGGGGCGCGAGAGCTCATACTCCTCATTGCCGGCCGTCACGTACAACGTTAGATTATAGAAGTCGTCATAAAGTTTTTCGCGCCGGCACTTGACCTCTAAGACCATGGGCTTGGCGTCGGCCGCGCGCATATAATCGGTACCGACCTGCACTAAAGCGCCTTCAGCGACCAGCTCGTCGAGGTATTTGCGGCACTGGGCCAGACTGAGGCGCTGACCGCGCGGCAGCTCGAAGCCCGCAGCAAATTTGAGCCGCTCTTTGAGCTTGCCGGACTTAAAATCGCGCTGGGGATCACTGTTTAAAGGGCTGAGGCAGGCGGCCGCGTATAAAGCGGTTTTGAGATCGGCGGTCACGTCTCCCTGCGGTGCGTGGGGATCAGCCAGCACCCGCGCCAGTAAGGCATTTTCAACCTTAGCATTTTGTGTGGACATGAACTCTCCTTAAGGACAGCATCAGGGCTGAGCTTTGCAGGCAGTCTGATGCCGGTAATCTGCAGTTTCGATCGAAAAATACTTAATGTAGGAAGATTATACTTGAATTGGCAGCTGCATGGGGCCGCCGCCCTGCTCGATCTTAAGATTTGCCAGCTTTTTACATTACAATTATCAATCATGACCGCCAGTATTTTATTTATCGCCCCCTATAAGCAGATGGCCCAGAAGGCCCGCCGGGTACTGCGCGCCCTCAAAGCTGACTTTCCGGTAGTAGTAGGCTACGACGAGCTGGGCGTCACCAAGGTGGCGGAATTTCCTGAGGCCAAGATCCTGATCTCCCGCGGCGGCACCACCAAGCAGCTGCGCCGTTATTTTCCGGATAAGACCATTGTCGATATCAGCGCCTCTTTTACCGACATCTCCAAGGGCATTGAAAAACTGATTTCCCAGGGCTGCACCAATATCGCGGTCATCACCCATGAAAACATCATCGGCAGCATCGCCACCAAGATCAGCTTCGGGCGCGAAAAGGTGGAGATCACTCCCTGCCTTGATCGCGAGGACATTGAAGCCAATGTTGCGCGGCGCATTGCCGAAGGCGCAGACGGCATAGTGGGCTGCACCATTGCCGTGCGCGAGGCGCAGCGCGCGGGAGTCAAATCCTATTTTATTGACGCCGAATACGACTCCATCCGCCAGGCAGTGCTCCTGGCGCTCACCTTTGATGCCGGATTTTCGGTACGCGAGCAGGCGGCCAATCAGCAGCGAGCACTCATCGATGCCTTGGAGGAAGGCATTGTGATCTTCGACAAAGAGCGCCGGCCGATTTACTTTAATGACAATGCCCAGAAGATCTTTGCATCCCTGCCGCGCGAGCGCTGGGCTGAGTCTTTAATGAAATATTTGGACGGCACCCACCGCCATCCGCATGTCATTTCCATCGACAATCGCCAGGCGATCCTGCATACTGCCAAACTGCCGGACAGCGACAATGAAATCGCCGCCATTATTCAGGAAGGCAGCTTTATTGAACAGTCCGAAAAGGCCATGCGCACAGCCGCTTACGCCAAGGGGCTGTACGCTAAGCTGTGCTTTGAAGACTTGACCTTTAAAGATCAAAAGATGCTCGACATCGTGGCCATGGCCAGGAAATTTGCCCTGTCAGATTCCACTGTGCTGATCAGCGGGGAAACCGGCACCGGCAAGGAAGGCTTTGCCCAATCGATTCACGCAGCTTCACGGCGCAGCTCCATGCCCTTTGTATCGGTCAACTGCGCTTCTTTGCCCCAAGGCTTAATTGCCTCCGAGCTCTTCGGCTACGTCGAAGGCGCGTTCACCGGCGCGCGGCAGTCCGGCAAGAAAGGTCTCTTTGAACTTGCTCAAGGCGGCACCATCTTTTTAGATGAGATCACCGAGCTGCCCTTGGAGGTGCAGGCGCAGCTGCTGCGCGTACTGCAGGAGCGCGAGGTCATGCGCGTAGGCGATGATAAGGTGATCCCGCTCGATATCCGCGTGATCTGCGCCTGCAATAAGTCCCTGCTGTCCTTATGCGAGCAGGGGCGCTTTCGCTACGATCTCTACTACCGCATCAATGTTCTGAAGCTCTCCATTCCGCCGCTGCGCCAGCGCCCGGATGACATCCTGCCGCTGTTTACGCGCTTTGTGTCCGAACAGCTCAAACTCACCCCCGAGGACATTGAAGTCAGCCCTGAAGCTGCGCGCCGGCTGCTCTCGCGGACGTGGCCCGGCAACGTGCGCGAGCTGCGCAATGCCGCTGAAGTGTGCTCCTTTTCCGGGCGCATTGTCGACGAAACGACGCTGCAGCGCGCCCTGCAGGAAGACAATGGGCCGCAGGAGCACAGCGGTCTTACCCTGCATCTGCCCGAGCACGCCGATGCCGATGCGGTCATGCGCGCCTACTTAGAGGAGCTGAGCAGGACCTGCAGCATCAGCGAGATGGTGGAGATTTCAGGACTGTCGCGCACCACCATCTGGCGAAAACTTAAAGAATAGCCTGATATCCCAGACTCGTAATTTCTGCTGCCGCCTTTTCGTGCACCTGTGCTCATTTTGAGCGCAAACCAGGCAGCAGAGCACGTTCTGCCACATACAAAAATGCGTTTTGTGATCCAGCCCAATTTTTACTGTTTCATTTTTAAACATAATGAAAAACGGTATATCCGCATTACCTTTTCAATTTGAAACAGAGTAAAAATCGGATATATCACACATTTGCCTTAATATCAGGCGTTTAACTTTGTCTTTGCATATTGGCACAGTCATTGCTTTATTAAGGTCAGTTTGTTACTTTTTAGGGGAACACGAACGCTATGTATAAGAAAACTTTAACTGTCTTAGCTGCTGCCTTTGCCTTCACTTTAGCCGGCTGCGGCGGCGAGAGCTCCAGCTCCGCTTCTTCTTCCACCGCTTCCACCGCTTCTGCTGACACTGCTGCCGAGCCTATCGTGCTGCGCGTCGGCTACGAAAACCACCCTGGAGAGCCTTTTGACTTGGGCTGCCAGAAGTGGCAGGAGCTCTTAGAGCAGAAGTCCGGCGGCACCATGAAGATTGAGCTCTATCCGTCCTCGCAGTTAGGCTCTAAGGACGACATCATGGATCAGATGGTCGCCGGCGAGCCGGTCTGCACCTTAACTGACGGCGCCTTCTACGCAGATCGCGGCGTGCCGGATATGGGCATTGTGTTCGGCCCGTTCTTATTCGATTCCTGGGAGCAGGCCTTCAAGTTAAACGCCAGCCCGTGGTATCAGGAGCAGGCTAAGAAGCTGGAAGAAGTCGCCCACATTCATATCGTTTCTACCGACTGGCGCTACGGTGCCCGCCACACTCTGACCACCAAGCCGGTCACCAAGCTTGAGGACTTTGCCGGCCTCAAGGTGCGCGTACCGACCAATCAGATTCAGGTTAAGGGCTTTGAAGTCTTAGGCGCCACCCCTACCCCGATGGCCTTAGGCGAGGTTTACACCTCCATTCAGCAGGGCACCATCGACGGTGTGGAAAACCCGCTGGCTGTGCTCTATAACGGCAAGTTCCAGGAAGTGGCCAAGTATCTGCTCTTAGACGGCCACGTTTACAACGTCACCAACTTAGTTGTAGGCGTGGACTTCTGGAACTCCCTCACCCCGGATCAGCAGAAACTCTTAAAGGAGACCTGCGACGAGGCTGCCGTATACCAGAATCAGATCCAGGAGCAGGTGGAGCAGGAACTGCTCAAGAAGTTTGCTGATGAAGGCGTAACTATCACCGAGCCGTCTGACGAGTTCAAGGCTCAGCTGCGTGAAGCTGCCGCTAAGTTCTATCAGCTTCCTGAGTTCACCGAAGTGTGGAGCCCGAACCTCTATCAGACCGTGCATGACAACATGAAGTAACAAGCTTCACTAAGACTGCATTTCACCCGTTCAGGCCGCCGCGGGCAATCGGCGGCCCATCCCAAAAACCTGATTTTGCTCCAGTCTGCTTAGACTGGAGTAAGGAGTTTTGTTGTGAATAAAAACAAGATCTTAAGCAATTTGGATCTGGTGCTGGCCGGCATAGCCTTCATCATCCTGGTTGCAGTGACCTTCGGGGGCGTGATCTTCCGCTACCTGCTCTCAAGCCCGATTATGTGGGCTGAAGAAGTGCAGTTGTGGTGCTTCCTGTGGATCACCTTCTTAGGCGCCGGCGCGGCTTTCCGCTACGGCTCGCATGTGGCAGTGGAAATTGTCTTTGACCTGCTGCCCAAGCCTGCGCAGAAGGTGCTCACCTTGGTGAACTACATCATTGTGATGGGCATTCTGATTTATCTGCTGTTCTTAGGCGCTGATCTGCTGGCCCTGATGACCAAGATCCACAAGACCACCGCTATTCTGCGCGTGCCGATGTGGTTCATCAACGCCATCATTCCGGTAGGCTGCGTCACCATGATGATCTCCACCACCTGGGATCATTACGTCAAGTTCATCAAGCGTCCGAACCCTGCTGACGCTGACAAGGAGGCCTAAACCATGGATTTTGCTGTTGGCTTAAGCGCCGTGCTGATGCTGGTGTTTCTGTTCATGAAACTGCCGGTGTTCATCGCCATCTTAGGCGGCGCGGTCACTTACTTCATGCTCCATCAGGAGCTGAGCTCTGCAATTTTGGTGCAGCGCATCATTGCCGGCTCGCAGTCTATTCCGCTGCTGGCCATTCCGTTCTTCGTCTGCGCCGGCGTGTTCATGAACTACACCGGCGTGACCAAGCGCATCATGAGCTTCTGCGAATCGATCGTCGGCAACGTCATCGGCGGCATCGGCCATGTGACGGTGCTGGTCGCTACCTTAATGGGCGGTCTGTCGGGCTCGAACTTAGCTGATGCGGCCATGGAAGCTAAGATGCTGGTACCGGAGATGAAGAAGCGCGGCTTCTCCAATGCCTTCGCCTCGGTCTTAGTGGCAACCGCCGCCATCATCACCCCGTTGATTCCGCCAGGGATCGCAATGATTATTTACGGTTCAATTGCCAACGTCTCCATCGGCAAGCTGTTCGTCGCCGGCATCGGCCCGGGTCTGATGCTGTGCGTAGCCTTAATGCTGTTAGTAGGCTTCGTTTCCTACAAGCGCGGCTACCGCAATACGACCAAGGTGGACACTTCCCCTAAGCGCATTTGGACCACCTTTAAGGGAGCCTTCCTGCCGCTGTGCCTGCCGATCATCATTATCGGCGGCATCCGCATCGGCGCGTTCACCCCGACTGAAGCCGGCGCTGTGGCCATCATCTACTCCTTAATGCTGGGCATCGTCTATCGCGAAATGAAGCTCAAGGACATTGTCACCGGCTTAAAGGAAACCGTGCTGACCTCCGCCTCAATTATGCTGATCATCGGAGCGGCCTCGGCTTTTGCCTGGGTGCTGACCCGCGAGCGCATTCCGCAGTACTTCACCTCGCTGTTCATTCAGCACCTGGACAATGCAGTGGTGTTCCTGCTGTGCGTCAACCTGTTCCTGCTTATCATCGGCATGTTCATTGAAGGCAATGCAGCCATGATCATCCTGGTGCCGCTGCTTGCCCCCTTAGCCAAGCACTTCGGCATCGATGAGATCCACTTTGCCATGGTGGTGATCTTCAACTTCGCCTTAGGCGCGCTGTCGCCTCCTATGGGCACCTTGATGTTCGTCACCTGCTCGATTACAAAGTGCCCGATGAGTACCTTTATTAAGGAAGCAGTGCCGTTCTACATTCTGCTGGTCATCTGCCTGCTCATCCTGACATTCGTACCGAGCTTCACCACCGGCCTCGTGAACCTGGTCTACTAAAGGATGCAGACAGACTGTATGAGATTAGAAGCTGCCGCCTTAAGCTGCAGCGGCAGCTGAAGTAAACAGTTAAACATCAAAAGTTAATGAATTTAGAGGTAACAGTTAAATGAAAACTATCATTATTCCGGAGCCTGGCAAAGTTGAAATTATTGATACCCCGATGCCCGCTCCTAAGCCTGGCGAGGCCCTGCTCAAGGTCCTGTGCGGCGGCATCTGCGGCTCGGATTTAGGCACCTATCGCGGCACTTTCGCCTACGCCTCTTACCCGCGCATTCCCGGTCATGAGTTCTCCGCTGAGATTGTGGATGTAAACGGCGATGCTCCGAACCTCAAAAAGGGCATGGTGGTAACCGCCAATCCGTACTTCAACTGCGGCAAATGCTATTCCTGCGAGCGCGGCTTAGTGAACTGCTGCGAACACAATGAAACCTTAGGTGCGCAGCGCGACGGCGCGTTCTCGGAGTACGTCTGCATTCCGGTTGAGCGTATTTATGACGGTAAGGGGCTGTCCCCTGACGTCCTGGCGGCCATTGAGCCTTTCTGCATTTCCTATCACGGTGCAGTAACCCGCGGCAAAGTCAAGGCCGGCGATAAGGTCTTAGTCATCGGCTCCGGCACCATCGGTGTGTTAGCCGCTATCGCAGCCAAGAGCCAGGGCGCTGAAGTCTACATCTCTGACGTGGCTGAGAAGAAGATGAATTATGCGGTGGAGACCTTTGGTCTTAACGGCGGCATCTTCAATGACGGCACCGAGAATTTCATTAAGAAGTGCTTTGAGACCACCAATGGTCACGGTTTTGACGTTGCCATCGAGGCCGTCGGTCTGCCGCAGACCTTCCAGGCTGCCATCGATGCTGCCGCTTTCGGCGCTAACGTGGTGCTCATCGGCGTGGGCAAGAAGAATTTAGACTTTAACTTCACCCTGCTGCAGAAGAAAGAGCTCAATGTCTTCGGCTCGCGCAACGCCTTAAAGCAGGACTTCCTGAACTTAATCGATTTAGTGTCGGCCGGCAAGGTGGACTTAAAGAAGGTCATCACCAACACCTACGCCTTTAACGATGCGCCTAAGGCCTTTGCGGACTTCGCTGCGCACGGCGCTGACATGCTTAAGGTCGAAATCGACTTTAGAAAGTAACCCTCAAAAAGTGACATCGGCTTAAGGGGCAGCAATGCCCCTTAATTGGCCGGCGGAGGATTTACCGCTCAGCGCTTTAACGCAAAGCGCTGAGGTGTAAAAACCAAAAGTGTCCTCCTTTAGGTTCGGGTTGCAAGTGCTCGAACCTGCTCTCTTAAAGCCGCGCTCTGCGGCTTTATCCTTATTCAGATCAGACCTTTGCTCCTAAAGCCTCCATAATCACTGCAAGCGCCGACTGCAGCTGCACCGTGAGAAAAGCCGCCCGCTCGCGCTCTGCAGCGCCCTTCTGGGCCTGATGATCGGGATGATAGATAAAGATGAGTCTGCGCGCGCGTTTTTTAACTGCCCCCGCCGGCGCCCCGAACGGCAGCCCGAGCACCAAATAGGCCTCAGCGAGCGTCAGATCACGCCCCTGAGCTTGAGCCTGCACGGCCGCATTAAACGCTGCAGCCTCATTAAAAGCTGCATAGATGTAATCCCCTGCAGATGATTCCGGCTCTTCCGATCCATCCTGCAGGGATGACGCATCACCTCGATCCCATGGTGCGGCGGCTGATAATACAGCATGCCGACTGGGCCGATATTCGGCTGCGGCGGAGAGACGCAGCTGCACCATGCTCGCTGAATCGACTGCAGGGATGCCCAGCAGTTTGCCGACGGCCAAAAAGCGCTGCTCCTCGGCAGAGTTCATTTCAAGATCACAGAGGGCCGCATCCAAAATGCGCGCGCACAGCCAGCGGGCAAAGGGCGGGCCAAGAGGGGCTAAAGCTGCAGCGGCCTCTGCCGGAGGCTCTAATAATTTCGCGCCGCGGCGCAGCGCAGTCTCGCAGTACTGCTCCACGGTGCCGCCTAAGGGCAGCCCAATACGCGTTAAGATCTGCCAAAAAACCTCGCGGTGGGCTAAAGTTAAAGGCGCGGCCGCTGCAGCATAGCCCCACAGCGTGAAGATCTGCTGCTGCAGCTGCGGATCTTTACGGACTTTTACCAGCGCAGCACTAAGATTGTCATGCTGTATTTGCCGCAGGGCAATATAGGGCAGATCAATAAGGATGAAGCCGATTACCAGCCCCGCCAGCGCTCCTACCGGTGAAAAGGACTGTGCTAAAAGATCCGTGAAGAACCAAGTGCTGCCGAAGCGATCGCTTAATGCTTCAGCCAGCTGTACGCTTTGAGTGCTGAAGATAAAATTGCCGAAAATAAAGCCCGCAGCTGCGCCGGCCGCCGCACCAAGATACGGTTTGCGCGCTTTATTGTGCACTGTGCGACCTTAGAAATGATTATTACCGGCAGATTTAGAGGACCGCCTCAGCGCAGGCGCTGAAAACGGTCCCGCCAAATACGGCAAAGGTCCGGATAACCGAACCTCAGCCATGTGATTACTAACGCTTCTAGTTTAACTGATTTGGGTTCAAAAGGTAAGACCGTATAAACATTATTTTTTAAGCTGCGCAGAAATTCAGCAGGCACTTCAAAAAGCGCTCAGCAGAAAGACTTCAGCTCCCCTTTACAAGAGCCGGCCCGCGCGTCCATACTGAAAAAGCAGATACTTTAAGGAAACTTCCATGAACGAGAATGTAAATACCGCCATTGTGCGCGCCCGAGTCAATCCCGAGATTAAAGCTGCCGCTGAAGCGCGGCTGGAGGAAATGGGGCTGACCATTTCTGAAGTGATACGCGTCCTGATGGCGCAGCTGGCTGCCGGCAAGTCTATCCCCTTAGAACTGCCTGGCAGCGTAAAAAGCTTGCAGCATGAAAAATAAGCCTGCAGGGAGAGCGCCTTACCCTGCCTCCCCCTGCCTGCGGGCATAGGCTTCCGCACGCGCCTCGGGGGGAATGCTGTCCCATGCCTGCTTAATGGGCAGAATCAGCTTAATGGCCTCATCTAAAGGCTCAGTAGTGAGCTTTGCAGAGGCATCGTTGATAAGCTCGCGGATGTAATCATACAGAGCATACATGCGATCGTAGAGTTCAGGATCCTGCCTGCGGTCCAAGGAAGCCTGCAGGCCGTTAACGATGCCTACGGCTTTAGCCACGCGATTGGCTTTATATTCGTAGTCTTTGCGCAGAATCGCTCCTTTGGCCTGGGCCAAACGCTCCAGCAGCCCTTCAAACATCATCTGCACAATGCGATGCGGATCAGCCACCGATAATTCCGCCTCTAAATTGGTGCGCTGATAGGCTTTAAGGTTGCGACCGTACATGACTTACTCCTGCTCTAATTCATGTGTGCCTAAATTGTAGCGGTTAGTTCCCGCCCGTCAAGGCATGTGAACTCTCATGCGCTCTATAATTATTAACGGCAGTCGGCCGTTTTCTTTAATGCTTTCATGCAGGCTGACAGCAGGCGCAAAAAACCCGCGGATCAGCGGGTCTTTTGGAGCTTGCTTAACTTGCCTTCGGCGGCCGGAGGAATGCCGCCTGCAGCTGCTTAGACCATGTGATCTAAGATAAAGCCCTTTGCTTCCTCTTTATTTTTGGCAATACTGCCGCGGCTGTCGGTGGTGACTTGATCGTCCGCCGCCGTAAACTCGCGGATATTGCGCGCCATCTGCACGAACTCCTCCGACGGGATCTGACGAATGACCTTATCATTAGTCCGATCGGTCACCGAGATTAAAGTCTTATCCAGATCTTTTTCTACTGAGAAGGATAAGCCGTAATCCTTCAGATCAATGCTGTTGATGTATTCGCGCGCCTGCTCGCGGGCCGCCGCCAGAGTGCTCTGCTCATCTTCCTTAGTCTCAGCATTCTGCGCCTGCGTCTGCGCCTGGCTCATGGCCTGCACGCCGGCTGTGCCGGCAGCCTGAACCGTCTGAGCGCTCTGCATCTCATTCTGCACAGCCTCATTATCTGCGCGCTGCTCCACACGCTGCGCGCGCATCGTATCTTCACGCTGGGTCTGCGCCTGCACCGCACTCTTCTGCAGATCGGTCTGAACAGTCGCAGCCGCCGTCGCTTTTAAGCGATCAAATCCTGCAATTTCCATTTTATCTGCCTCCATGTAAGCCTGGAGTTAATGCAAACTCATCTCTCCTGTGGACATGACTGCCGATAACCATTACAGTCATCCGTCCTTGTCTTCATATCGGCCGCTCTGGCCTTGACCTTAAGTAACTTTAGCGTTTTTGTGATCATGATCACAAATTTTTGCAGGTAAATTTCTCTGCCTGCCGCGCAAAAGCGGACAATCAGTGCATGAGTTCGCATCTTCTGTTCCGCCCGCGCCAAGCACCTGATTTTGGGCAGGGCTCGATTCCTCGACTGCTGGCCCAGATGGCCATCCCGGCTGCCGCCGCGCAGCTGGTGCAGCTCTTATATTCGGTAGTCGATCGCATTTATTTGGGCCAATTGCCCGGCACCGCCCATGCCGCGCTTACCGGCCTGGGCCTCAGCTTTCCGCTGATTTCCTTTATTGCAGCCTTAACCGCGCTGTGCGCATCCGGCGCCGCACCATTAACCGCGCTTTACCGCGGCCGCGGGGATAAGGATCACGCAGAACGCATCTTAGGCAATGCCTGCACCCTGCTGACCCTGTGCGCCCTGGGCTGCATGATCTGCAGCTATATCTGGCTGCGCCCGCTCCTCGTCTTCTGCGGCGCCAGTACTTCAAGCCTGCCTTACGCGCAGGAGTATCTCCTGTACTACCTGCCCGGCACCTGGTGCTCAATGCTGGGCACCGGACTGCTTTTGTGCCTTAATGCCATGGGGCTTGCCGGCACCGCGATGCTGATTGCGGCCTCCGGCGCAGTCGCCAATCTGATCCTTGATCCGCTGTTTATTTTCTACTTTGACCTGGGGATTAAGGGCGCAGCCATTGCCTCAGTGCTGGCACAGTCCCTGGTGTTTGCGCTGGCAGCTTGGGTCTATAAAGCCGGCAGTCTGCCGCTCACCATCCGCCGCTCCTGTCTTATGCTGAAGCCCCCGGTGATCCGCGAGATCCTGGCTTTAGGCTTATCGGGCTTTGTCATGCAGGGCACTAATGCCGCCGTGCAGCTGGCCTGCAATATCACCCTGCGCCGTTTGGGCGGAGATCTCTATATCGGCATCATGACCATTTTAATGTCAGTGCGCGATCTGCTCTCGCTGCCGCTCATCAGCCTTACCCACAGCGCTCAGCCCTTAATTGCCTTTAACTGCGGCGCACAGCTGTGGGCCAGAGTGCGGCGCACGGTCAATTTCACCACCTTAGTCGGCGTGGTGTATTTGACGGCCGCATGGGCCCTGGTACTGCTCTTTCCAGAAGCGCTGCTGCGATTATTCGGCAGTACGGGGACGGAATTAACGGAGGGCCTGCATGCCCTGCATTTATACTTCTTCGGCTTCTGCTTCATGGCGCTGCACAGCGCCGGGCAGAGCACCTTTGTAGGACTTAATCAGCCTAAGCCCGCGATCTTCTTCTCGCTCTTTCGCAAGATAGGCGTAGTGGTGCCGCTGACCCTGATTCTGCCTTACTGCTGGGATCTGGGCAGCGACGGCGTATTTATTGCAAAGCCCGTCTCCAACGTCTTAAGCGGCGTGCTGTGCTACGCCTGCATGCGCCGCTGCCTGCGCCGGATGACTCCGGCCCAGGCGCAATAACTTAATCTGCCAGCAGACGCGCGGCATCAAAGGCGCTGATATTGGTCTGCACGCCAAAGGATTTGCCCAGCATGCCCGCGATATCAAAGGACAGCTGCGCTGCATTTTCTTTGGTGACCGCCCTGCGCTCAGAACTCACCTTATCGGTGATGCTGCCGGATAATTCCACCACGGCAGATGCGCTGCCCGAGGACGAATCAAAGCCTGCACTCTGCACGCCGGCGCTGTTGGCGCTCGGATTTTTGACCTGATTTAAAGAGCTGAGGCCGGAAGTTTTGCCGGCATCAAACTGATTTACGCTTAACATCTGATCTCTCCTTGTAATTTTATCTCTCTGCCCTGCGGCAAAACCCTGCCGCAGAGTCCGCTTAATTCCTTAAAAGCAAAATGCCTGCCAATTCCTTTTCCAAACTTCTTCCAAGGCTCAGCTTTGAAGCTTAAATGTAATCAAACAGATTGCTCTTATGGACCACGCTGTAGGTCTGCTGCGCCACCTGCAGCGCCAGCTGCTCCTGCATTAAATTGGATACCGCCTCGTAGGCATCGATTTCGGTGACGTTGGCCTGTGCGGTCTGCTTAATGAGGCCCAGCGATTCATCCGAGGCAATGATGGTGTCGATATTGGCTGCGCGCGCGCCGATCTGTCCGCGGTACATATCATAATTATCCATCGCGTTCTGCACGCTGATCTGCGCTGCCGCCATCTGCTCGGCCAGCTCCTCATTGGAAAGGCTGTCATCGCGCAGCGCCGCAATGGCCTCATTGAGCACATTTAAGATATTGCCCTTTTCAGGACGCTTAAGCTCGGAGTTGTAGTTGCCGGGCGTCGGCGGATTCCCCACTTCCACCGTCATGCCTTTAAATTCAATCTTGCCCTTGTCGGTAAGCTCACCCGTGCCGATCTCTACGCCGCCTGCGTAAGCGGTAAAGGTACCGTCCGCCTGTACATTAAAGGCGATGGTGTTATCGCCGGTATTGGGATTGTAGATTAAGGTCGGGTCGAAGTACTCGTCGTAGAGCTTCATGTAATCATCATAATTGGTGATCTGACACGCGACCTCTCCGCCGCCCGGGGCCTGCACGGAAAACTCGCGCGCCAGCTCGACGTTCTCAAAGATGTTAAGACCGCTGTCGGTGGTCTGCACGGTCACCGTAGGCGAGACCTGCACCTCGCGGGAACCGCCGTCGGCCTGGCAGACGTAATGTCCGTCCGAGGTGATGGTCATGCAGGGCTGCGAGGAGACGTGGCCGGAGAAAATGTACTCGCCTTCAGCGTTCTTGGTGTTCATCAGATCAAAAATCTGCGCCTGAGCCTGCTCTAAATCCTCGGCGATGGCATCCAGGCTGTTCTGATCCATGGTGCCGTTAACGGCCTGCTGCAGACGGGTTTTGACATTGCCCAGGACATCCCACAGCGAGGACAGCGCGGTTTCACTTTGCGATAAGGCGTCCGCCGCCATGCCGGCATTGATCTGATACTGCTCGTAAGCGCGGGTATCGGCCGTGTATTTGATCTTCTGGCTCATGCCGGAAGGATCATCGCCTGCCTGCTGAAATTTCAGGCCGGTATTGTACTGCTTGGAGGCCTCATCTACCTTGCTGTTGGCCAGCTGCATGTAGTACAGCTGATTCTCAAACTGCATCGAAGTGGAAATACGCATGATAAGCCTCCTTTAAACCGCATTTAACAGCGCGTCAAACACCGTCTGCGACGCGGTAATGATCTTGGAGCAGGCGGTATAGCTCTGCTGAAAACGGATAAGATTAGCCGCCTCTTCATCCAAATTGACGCCGGCGGACGAATCATACAGCTCCTGAGTCTGCTGCAGCTTAGTCTTAGCGGCCTCTAAATCGGTATTGGCCGACAGCAGCGCCGAGCCCAGGGCGGAGGTCATATCGGCATAGCCTTCAGTAAAGGACACTTTGTTATTGCCCGAGGAGGCCACTAATTCTGCCGTCTGCAGGAGCCCCATCTGAATGCCGTTGGTATTGTCCGAAAAACCGTCGGTGTTGATTTCTAAATAGAAATAATCAGTAGGCTCCGCCGTGCCGGTAACCGATACTTCATAGCCGGGATACCCTTCCGCCACATTCGGATCCACCCAGGTGGTGTGCGCAAAAATGTTCTTGCCATTGCACGAGGCCAGCGCAAAGCCTAAAGCGTTGCCGGCAGCGTCCTGCACCTGATAATTACCGTCGGCATCAATCCAGATGCGCGCCGGAGCGCCGGCGTTAAATTCCGGATTGCCGTCAGCGTTGATGGAAACGCCCAAATCAGCGCCGGTCGCGGTCATGCTCTCTAAGGAAATCACCGCATTGCCGATGTTATTCGCGCCGGTATTGACTCGCACCGCTGAGGCAAAAGCAAAGTCCTCAGGCTTGGTGGCATTCATCTCAATATTGTAGGCCGAGTGCATAGTCGGCTGCACGTAGTAGGTGACATCACTAAGAGCGGCTAAATTGGCATTGAAATTCAGCACGATGCCCTGATCTTCCATGGTAATGACGGTATTGCCGTAAGCATCCTGGGTGATCTGGGCCGGATCGATGTCAAGCTCTTCAGCCTTTTCGTTGACCACTTCGTAGACATGCAGCTGCCCCTGACTGTCCACCCGCACCTGATAGTCATTGGCGGTGACGTTTTCACCAAATCCCTCAATAAATGAAGCTGAGATGGTAAGAGCAGAGTTTGAGCTTACACCCGAGACCGGAGACTTAACGGAGATTAAGTCAGAGCCCGCCTTATTTTCGAGCGTAATGCCGGCCTTATTCTGTACATTGACCGCATCCGCAAAGGCCACGGCCAGCTGCCCCAAATCGCGCATGGTCTGACGGATCTCGCTGGTGCTCTGCACGAGGCCCCCTAAAGAGCCGCCGATATAGGAAGTAGAAAGTCCCTGCTTGATATCCGGCTGCGAGGAATAAGCGATCTTTAAATCAAGCTTATTCTGATCGTACATATTGCCGACCGCCGAGATAATGCCGTAAGTATCGCCGTTGAGCAGCATCTGGCCGTTGGCCAGATAAATCTCGTAATTGCCCTGCTGATCGACGGTGACATTGACATCGACGTATTCTGAGAGCTGATTGATAATGAGATCGCGCTTGTCCTGCAGCTGCAGCGCCATATCGGACTGCTGATCGGACATGGAGGCAATCTGCTTATTTAAATTGTGCGCACCCTGAATTAAATCATTGATCACCAGCACCTGATCCTGAATCTTATTATTTACATCATGGAGCTGATTGGCCATGTTGTAATTCAGGGTCTGATATCTGTCGGTCATGATCTCCAGCTGGGCGAGCAGTTCGCGGCGCGTGGCGGTAGAAGTCGGATTCTGTACCGCATCCTGCAGAGCGTCAAAATAATCGTTGAGGCTGGACGAAATGGACATGCTGTCATCGGTCAGCATCTTATCAATGCTGTCCATGCCCGAGACGTAGGATTCGTAGAAGGCGGCGCTGGCCTGATCACGATAGAGCTCGCGCTGCACATATTGATCATACATGCGGCGGGTATAGCTCTCGCCAATGCCCCAATCGATCACACTGGTGTAATACTGCGTGTTCTGACGGACGTAGCCTTCCGTATTAACATTGGTGATATTGTTAGAGGTAGTCCCCAGCAGATGCTGCTGCGCCAGCAGGCCGTATTTACCGGTTTTGAGCATGTCCAACATAGTATGCGCCTTTTAGTCTGCGGCAATTTCTTGCCTGAAATCCAACTTCCAAGCTTTTACATGCTATTTGTATGCCATAAATGCAATTTTTCGTGCGATCTGCTTGAGCTTGCTTGCATACTGCGGATCAGTAGCATATCCAGCCTTTTGAATTTCATCAAAATATTTGTCCGGATCGTAGGAACAGGCCGCAGCTCTCTGATAACGCGCATTGCCCTGAATTAAGGCCGCGTAGTCGCGCATGCTCTCGCCCACATCCCTGTAGGCGCGGAAAGCCGACACCTCATCTGCAAACTGTCCGTCACGAAACTCTGCCGAGCTCAGCTCCTGCACCGGCCCCTGCCAGCTGCCGCCGGCCTTGATGCCGAAGTAATTGTTATTGTCAGGCACGTGCTCGCCCCAGCCGGTTTCCAAAGCCGCCTGCGCCAGCATCACTAAAGGATTAAGTCCCGTATCTTCAGCCACCTTCACGGCGTGCGGCATCAATTTATCCACAAAATCCTGCTGGTCGCGATAATTGGCCGCGGCAGCGCCGTTTACCGCATCGCCGTATTGGGCCTTAAAGGAATTGATGGCCGCGCGCAGATTGGACTGCATTAAATTCTCCGCCGGGGCCTTGATATGCCCGGCCCCTGCCAGCTGAGTTTCAGCAGACGGAGTATGCACCCCCGCGGGGGCGGTCAGTTCTTTTAATAACTCCTTACCCTCATCGCCCAGGCTCCTGGCAAACTGCTTGGCGACTAAATAAGTAATGGAGTTTTTGCTGACCCTGCCCTGTCCATTAACCATGGCGGTGACCTGCTGCTGCGCCAGCATGTCTTCAAAAAAGGAGGAGTACTTGCTGCGCAGCGGGCTGTCCGGCGCCAGGCTTTCGCTGCCGGCGCGCACAGCATCAAACCACTGCTGCACCAAAATGGCCTCAAACTGCGAGGCTGCAGTCTTTAAGGCCTCTGCCTGCTGCGCCCTGCTGCCTTGACCGAGGCGCTTTATGGAGGCTAAATTGCGCGTATCGCTGATAAGCCCCAAATCCGCCGGATTTTGGCTGGTTAAAAGCGCTGTGCTGTCCATGATTAAGCCTCCCATACAGTCACCATGACTTTCTCCTCCCTTCAAGCAAGCAGTGTGCCAAAAGCCATAAAAGTAGACGGACCCGATAGTCTTTAAGCGGCAAAACTTGAGCTGAAGCAGATAAATAAGCTGTTAACTGCACAAGTGTCAAAATTTTGGCTCAATCTGCTACAATGCCCTTACGAAGTGGAGATAAAACTATGTCTGGAGCTGGAACCATCCTGATCGTCGAGGAAGATAAAGCCGCGCGCGATCATTTGGAAACCATCTTTACCTTTTTGGGCCTGACCTGCCAAACCGGCGACAGCGCGGACTGTCTGTCCTATTTAGACAGCGCTCCGCAGAATATTGATGTCTGTCTGTTAGGCACCCTGCCCCAAGGGACAGATGCGGCAGAGCTGATGCGCAGATACCCCTCCTGCGCCTTTATCGTAAGTCGTAAGGACAGCATCACCGGTAAAGCCCCGAACAATTACATCGGCGCGCTGCCTGAGAACCTCAATTACGATGAACTCATTTCCCTGCTGCATTACTGCCAATCCTTCAACAGCATGAAGAAGTTCACCAAAAAGCCCGATGAAAAGAGCACGCAGCTGTTAAAGCTGCTGGTAGGCAAGGGCCCCGCCATCACGCAGGTGCGCCGCCTCATCGAGCAGGTCGCCGGCACGGATGCCAATGTTTTGATCTTAGGTGAATCCGGCACCGGCAAAGAGGTAGTTGCCCGCGCTATTCACGAACTGTCGGGGCGCAGCAAAAAGGCCTTTGTGCCGGTCAACTGCGGCGCCATCCCCGGCGAGCTCTTAGAGTCTGAGCTGTTTGGCCATGAGAAAGGCGCCTTTACCGGCGCTTTTGCCGCGCGTGAGGGGCGTTTTGAACTGGCCCAGGGAGGCACCCTCTTTTTAGATGAAATCGGCGACATGCCTCTTGCCATGCAGGTCAAACTGCTGCGCGTACTGCAGGAGCGCAAATTTGAGCGCGTGGGCTCTAATAAGCAGATTAATGCCGACGTGCGCATTATCGCCGCTACGCATCAGAATTTAGAGCAGATGGTAGCCGATCACACCTTCCGCGAAGATCTCTACTATCGCTTAAATGTCTTCCCTATTGAGACCCCGCCTCTGCGCGACCGTCCCGATGACATCCCGCTTCTCATTCAGGAATTAGTCAACCGCCACGGCAAGGAGCAGAATATCTCCATTCGCTTTACGCAGCGGGCCATGCTGACGCTGATGCAGAATGAATGGCACGGCAATGTGCGTGAGCTTTCCAATTTAATTGAGCGTCTGCTGATTCTTCATCCCAATGAAGTGGTGGATGCGCCCGAGCTGCCGCCCAAATACCGCGGCGATGACCAGAAGCTCTCTGAGGCTGACGAGCGCGCTGCGCTGCTCGATGCCTTCAGCTCAGATTTTGCTGAAAGCGCTGAGGACAGCGCGGAAGTGGCCGCAGCCGATCAAAGCCCCATTGTCCTGCCAGACCTGCCCGTAATTGAAGGCGAGGAGGATTTGGCCAAAGCCTTTACCCCGAATTTAGAGAACGGCGCAGTCAATCTAAAGGATCTAGTCTCCAATGTAGAAATCAGCATGATAAAGCAGGCACTGGCCCAGACTGACGGCGTCGTGGCCAAGGCCTGCGAGATCTTAGGACTGCGGCGCACTACCCTGGTGGAGAAAATGAAAAAATACGGCATCAGCGCGCAGGATGCGCTCTAAGAGGTTGTTATGTCCATTATTCATCCTGAACTTAAAGAAAAAATTGCGCACCTGCTGCAGGGCCGTACCATCTTAGTCACCGGCGGCACCGGATCGTTCGGCAAAACCTTTGTCCGCACCGTGCTCACCCACTTCAATCCGCGCAAAGTCATCGTTTATTCGCGCGATGAGCTCAAGCAGTACGAAATGCAGCAGCAGTTTGAGCCCTATAAGCATAAGCTGCGCTTTTTTATCGGCGATGTGCGCGATCGCGATCGCCTGAAGCTGGCCCTGCGCGACGTGGACATCATCGTTCATGCAGCTGCCTTAAAGCAGGTCCCGGCGGCCGAATACAATCCCATGGAGTGCATCAAGACCAACATCATGGGCGCGGAAAATGTGATTGAAACGGCGATGGAGAGCAGCGTTAAGAAGGTTATTGCCCTCTCCACCGACAAGGCTGCCAATCCCATCAATCTCTACGGAGCCACTAAACTGTGCGCCGACAAGCTCTTTACCGCGGCCAATAATCTCACCGGAGGGCGCGATGTGCGCTTTGCAGTAGTGCGCTACGGCAATGTGGCGGGCTCGCGCGGCAGCGTGGTGCCGTTCTTCCGCCGTCTGGCCGCACAGGGAGCCAAAGAGCTGCCGATTACTGATCCGGAAATGACGCGCTTTTGGATCACCTTGGATGAAGGCGTGTTCTTCGTGCTCTCCTCCTTAGTACGCATGCACGGCGGCGAGATCTTTGTACCCAAGATCCCCTCCATCCGCATTACGGACTTAGCCGCAGCGCTGGGCCCCGGCATCCCCCAGAAGGTAGTAGGAGTACGCCCGGGCGAGAAGATCCACGAAATCATGTGCCCGCGCGATGACAGCCTCCACACCCTGGAGTTTGACGATTTCTTTATCATCAAGCCCTCCATCAGCTTTAATTCATCCAATTACGACTACTCCGTCACCTGCTTGGGTGAGAAAGGCCATCCGGTAGAGCCGGGCTTTGAGTACAACTCCAAAAACAATCCGCACTTTTTAAGCGTGGAGGAGCTGCGCGCCCTGCATGAGGTTAAAGCATGATCCCTTACGCCCATCAGGACATCGATGAAAATGACATCACCGCCGTCGAGGAGATCCTGTATTCAGATTACCTCACCACCGGCCCCTGCGGGCCGCGCTTTGAGGAGGCCTTGAGCGAGATCACCGGGGCGGATTACGCGCTGGCAGTGTCCTCCTGCACTGCGGCCCTGCATTTATCGATGATGGCCTTAAATGTCGGCCCCGCCGATAAAGTCTACGCGGCAGCCGTCAGCTTTGCAGCCTCGGCCAACTGCGCGCGCTATGTCGGTGCGCAGGTCGATTTTATCGATGTTGATGCGGCGGGCTTAATATCCATAGAGCATTTAGAGCAGAAATTAAAAGCTGACGCGGCCCACGGCACGCTGCCCAAAGCGGTAATAGCCGTCGATTTAGCCGGCAGACCGGTGAATTTAGCGGCCTTAAAGCGCTTAAAGGAACAGTACGGCTTTTATGTGGTGGAAGACGCCGCCCATGCCTTAGGCGCCAGTTATCAAGGCCATGCGACAGGCGACGGCGCTTTTGCTGATCTGACCGTGTTAAGCTTCCACCCCGTTAAGATCATCACCACCGCTGAGGGCGGTGCGGTACTGACCAATGACGCAAATATAGCCGCGCGCATACGCAGACTGCGCAGCCACGGCATTGAGCATGATCCGGCGCTGCTGGAGCATCCGGATCGTCCGGGGTATTATTATGAAATGCAGGAGCTGGGGTTCAACTACCGCCTCACCGATCTGCAGAGCGCCTTAGGCTTATCGCAGCTGGAGCGCTTGGATCAGTTTTTAAGCCGCCGGCGTGAACTCGCCTCCCGCTATTTAACTGAACTTAAGCCCTGGGAGGAGCGCGGTCTCATCTCCCTGCCCCCTGCAGATCAGGCAGGGCAGAGCGTTTCGTCATGGCATCTGTTTCAAATAAGAGTAAAGCAGGGCAAAAGAGATGCCCTTTATCAGGCGTTGAGGGGGCGCGGCATCGGCGTGCAGGTGCATTATCTGCCCATTTACAGCCACCCTTTTTACCGGAATTTATTAGGGGAAATTAAGCTGCCCGGCGCTGAGAGCTTCAGCGCAGAGACTTTATCTCTGCCGCTTTATCCGGCCTTAACGGATTTGCAGTTCTCTTTATGCCTGACGCAGGTGCAGAGTCTTTTGGACCACATATTTCAGGAGTAAGCTCAGCATGGTTTTATGCGTGATCCCGGCGCGCGGCGGCTCACAGCGCATTCCGCATAAAAATATCGTCGATTTCAACGGCAGGCCTTTAATCGCCTGGTCCATTGAAACCGCCCTGGCCTCCGGCATTTTCACCGACGTCATTGTCTCTACCGATGATGAGGAAATTGCCGCAGCTGCCAGAAAATACGGAGCACAGATCCCCTTTATGCGCCCGGCACAGCTTGCTGACCATTACACCGGCACGCACGCAGTGACGCAGCATGCGCTTTCCGCCATGCAGGCCCTCGGGCATCGGTACCGTGCCGTGTGCTGTCTGTATGCTACCGCGCCGCTCCTGACGCCCTCCTTACTGCAGCAGGGCTGGGAGAAGTTCTGCCGCGAAGAGGCCGATTATCTCTACTCGTGCTGTGAATACCCCTTTCCCATTCAGCGCGCCCAGTACTTTGATCAGGAAGGAACGCCGCATCCCTTTAACCCTGACTGCATGCCCATGCGTTCACAGGATCTCACCCCGGCCTATCAGGATGCCGGACAGTTTTATTTCTACTCCCTGCGCTGTCTGCAGCCCGAACAGGACACTGCCCCGGAAGGTGCAAAGCGCCCGCATAAAAGCCGCGCTCTGATCCTGCCGCGCTATCGGGTGGTGGATATCGATACCCCGGAAGATCTCAAATTAGCCCGCGCTTTTGCCCGCGCCGTGCAGGAGCTCAAGCTTGACTAAGCTGGCCCTCTGCCTCAAAGCCGGCCCTGAAATCGGTACCGGCCATTTAATGCGGGTGCGCCAGCTCCTCACTGCTGTGAAGGCCGATGAGCTGGTGCTTTTTACCGACGAGCTGGCCGACAGCCTGCTGCCCTTATGCCCTGACTTTTCCGCCATAATTAAAGCTCCGCTGCCGGAACTCGGACAGGCTTTTAAGGCTTACTGCACAAGCCATGGCAGAGCATCAGCGATGCTGTGCGATCACTACTGGGTGGAGGAGAGCCTGGAGAGGCAATTTGCCGAGTTTTGTCCGGTCTTAGTAATAGATGATCTGGCCAATCGGCGGCATTACTGCAGTCTGCTCATTGATCAGAACATTGATCGCCATGCCGCGGACTACAAAAATTTAGTGCCGCCATGGTGCCGCATCCATACCGGCCCGCAGTACGCCCTGATAAATCCGGCCTTCGCGCAGTCTCCGGCGCATGATTTTTCCCGGCTCAAGGGAGTTTCCCCCTCGTCCGAGCCCCCGCGGGTCCTGGTATGCTTCGGGGGATCGGATCCGGTGCACGGCTGCATCAAAACCCTGCACGCCATCCGCTCCGGGCGCCTATATGCGCACTGGGCCTTCACCATCGTTGCCGGCGCCGGGAGTGCGGATTTTGCTCAGCTGCAGGAAGCAACTGCACAGCTTAAGCAGCCTGAGCGCATTACTTTACTGCGCCACTGCCGCGACATGCCGGCTGCCTATCAGGAACACGATCTGGCCTTAGGAGCCTACGGCGTGATGTTCAGCGAGCGGCTGGCCGCCGGCCTGCCGTCCGTCTGCGTGATGATTGCAGAAAATCAAAAAGGCGCTGATGCCGTGCTGGAGCGCCATCAGCTGGGAGTTGATCTGCCTCTTGCCGCATTGGATAAACCTGCGTGCCTGACGGCAGCCTTAGAGCTCTGCGCAGCCGGAGCTGTAGACTTTGCAGCGCATGGGAGATCGCTGTACGACGGCAGGGGCATCGCACGTACTTCCGCCCTAATTAACGAATTTTTGAAGGTTTAGTGGTGATCGAAGTAAAGGCGAAATCTCATCCCCCCAAAACGGCTGTTTTTTGGGGATACTTCTCACCCCTTGAGTACATTACAGCCTTTCACTGCCGTCTAAAAACACCGGAAGCTGCCAATTGATGGGAGATTTGCCCTGCGCATGCAGATAAGCGTTAGCCTGGGAGAAATGACGGCAGCCGAAGAAGCCGCGCGAGGCGGATAAGGGACTTGGGTGCGCAGCCTCTAAAACTAAATGGCGCCTGCGATCAATGCCCTGACCTTTAATCCTTGCAGACTTGCCCCAGAGCAGAAAGACCACGCCCTGCGCTTTTTCATTAATGGCAGCGATCACGGCATCAGTAAACTGCTCCCAGCCGATACTGCGGTGTGACAGCGGATTGGAGTCGCGCACCGTCAAAATGGAGTTAAGCAAAAGCACCCCCTGCCGCGCCCAGGGAATCAAGCAGCCGTGCTGCGGCACCGTAAAGCCCGGAACATCGGATGCCAGCTCACGGTAGATATTCTGCAGCGACGGCGGCACCGGACAGCCGACCGGCACCGAAAAGGACAAGCCCATGGCCTGCCCCGGCTGATGATAGGGATCCTGCCCCACGATCACCGCCTTCAAATGATCAAACGGGGTGTATTTAAAGGCATTGAAAATATCATGATCAGGCGGATAAATGGCCTCGCCGGCCTGCCGATGCTGCGCCACGTATGCCAGTGCATGCTGAAAATAATCTGTCTGCTTTAAAGGACCAATCACGTCATGCCAGGTCTGCATGTCCGTACTCTCCGTTAGCTTTTACTTACTTTAGAAAACAATCTGCCCACAGGGCCTTTGAGCATTATAGCCGCGCCCGCAGCACCCCAGCAATTTATGAAGCGGCCCGATCTGCAGGAGCACCGTGCTCTGCCTGCTCCTGCTCAAGCTGTGCAGCGCGGGCCAACAGCTGACTGTAGGCATCAGAGATGATCTTGACGCAGCCGTCCAAGCCCAAAGCTTCCACATTCAGCACCAAGTCGTAATTGGCCGCATCATTGACCTGTCTGCCCGTGTAGTGCAGATAGTGCTCCGCACGGCGCTTATCGAAAAGAGTCATATCCTTTAGGGCCTGCTCTTTAGCCAATTTGTATTCCGTCAGACAGTAGTTAAGCTTGTAGGCCGGTGAGGCCTGCAGACGAACCTTGAGACAGCGGGGGTTATCAGCCAGCAGGGCATCAGCACCGCGGCCTACGATCACGCACGGGCTGTGCCTTGCCAGCCGCTTTATCACGCGTGCGCCGGCAGTATAGAGCGCATCGACCGTGGATAGAGATTTATCTACCGGGGTGCTGTAATCTGAGAGCATCTCAAAGAGCAGCGCATTATCAATACGGTTTTCATGGCGCTTGACGAACTCCGCGCTCATGCCGCTTTCTTTTGCTACCATCTCGATGATGGAGCTGTCGTAGAAGTCGAGCTTGAGCACATCGGCGAGCATGTGACCAAGCACGCGGCCGCCGCAGCCGTACTCACGCGAGATGGTAATGACCGGCTGCCAGCCGTGCAGCGCCTGCAGTTTTTCGGCTGCGGCTGCCCTGCGGCCCTTAAACCAGACATCAAGAAAGCTCAAACGAGGCAGAATGATGCGCACGCACGGGCCTACCATGAGCGCCCCGACCAGGGTGCCCTCACGCACGCTGGCCACCTCTGTAAAGTCAGTGGCAATCAGGCCGATGGCGACAGCTCCTAACACTAAGGAGACATCAAAGCATAATTTGATGATGCCGAACTCGCGGTGCAGGAATAAGCACAGGGCTTTAACGAAGGCCTCGCCGGCGACTAAGGCCACATCGGCCTTGACCTCAGCGGCCACGCCTAAGCCCAGGATTAAGGTGCCGGCTAACAGCAGCGCAAAGCGCAGCGGATAGAAGGAGATCTCCGGCAGCACAGCCTGCAGCCACAGCATGTTAAGGTCGATGGAGGCGGCAAAGATCAAGGTAGTCGGCAGCTGCGCGGCCATGGAAAGCAGCTGCTTTATCGAATGATCCTTGACCAAAAAGAACTGCGAGCAGATTAAGATGAAGTTGCCGATAAAGGTCACGGTGCCGAAGGTCAGCGGCACATGCAGCGAGATTTCATACCAGATGCTGGAGATCGGCGTGGTGCCTAAGGCGGCAACGGTTACTAAAGCTACGCCTAAAGCGTTCAGCCATATAGAAAGAATAAAGATGCTGCTGCGGCGCAGTCTCTCACCGCCGGAGCGCTTGAGGTCGTCTGCCATGGAATTACCCTCACAAATGTGCGCTTATTGTAGTACTTTTGCGCCTAGGCTGCGGG
Organism: uncultured Succinivibrionaceae bacterium; assembly: GCA_944389865.1. Lineage (GTDB taxonomy): Bacteria > Pseudomonadota > Gammaproteobacteria > Enterobacterales > Succinivibrionaceae > Avisuccinivibrio. The sequence goes on along the minus strand of CALXNX010000024.1, from coordinate 5,783 downwards.
GGCCAGGATCAGCACAGGCGGGAAAACCCGCCTGCAGCTGTAATGGAGATTTACTTTCAGGTAATCAGATTACTTCTTAGGGCGCTGACGCAGATGGATGGCAAAGCCGCCCACTTCACCCTGGAGGTAAGCTGCGATGTAATTGCCCTTGTCATCCTTAAACGAATTGGCCTCATCAACCTTAATGCCCTTGCGTTCCATTAAAGCTAAGGCGCGGGGCATATCGCGGGTATCCACGCAGATGTGGCCGTTGGTGCCGATAAACGGAACCTTCATCACCTCAGCCAAATCGCCCACGAAGTAGGCCGATCCGGCATCGCGGCAGGACACATCGAACATCTTGGCTAAAGCTTCGCTCACCGCAGCGGCATTGTCCGCAGTGCCGGCATTGATGCCCACATGGCCCACAGTGAAGTCTAAGACTAAGTTCATGATCCTGCGGCACTCAGCAGCGACGCCGTCCCAATCCTTAGCCTTCACCAGCTTAGAAGGAGGTACGAAGCTGCCGCCCACTGCTGCGACGTTCGGCAGGCTTAAGTATTCCTGCAGATTGTTTAGGCCCACACCGCCGGTCGGCACGAACTTCATCATGGCAAAGGGACCTGCTAAGGCCTTTAATGTGTTGATGCCGCCGTACACTTCCGCCGGGAAGAACTTGACCAGACGCAGACCGTAATTTAAAGCCTCTTCAATGTCGGAAGGAACCACGGTGCCCGGGCAGACCGGCACATTGTTCTTCACGCACCACTCCACCACTTCACGGTTAAAGCCCGGAGTGATGATGAACTTGCCGCCGTTGTCCACGGTTTCCTTGGCGTGATCGATATCGTGCACAGTGCCGGCGCCGACCATGATCTCCGGCACTTCCTTAGCCATGCGCTTGATGCTCTCGCCGCCGGCTGCGGTACGGAAAGTCACCTCCGCCACTGGAATGCCGCCTGCCACTAAAGCGCGGGCTAAAGGCACAGCGTCATTGGCGTCGTCTAAAGTTACCAGCGGCACAATGCCGTAGGACCCGATCTTATCGAAAATATTCTCAGTCATTTATCTTTCCTTGCAAATGCCGCCTGCAGAGCCCAGACGGCGAGGCCAGTCCTATGCCTAAAAATTATATTTACAGCTGTACGCGCTTATGCGAGCTGATGAAGGCCGCCAGAGCTTCAGGGGTAGGCAGACCCTCATTATCTCCGGCGAAGGTGCACTGCACAGCGCCGATAGCGCAGCCGCGCTCCACCGCCTGCTCTAAAGGCAGACCTTCCATTAAAGCAGTGATCACGCCGCAGGCAAAGCCGTCACCGGCACCCACAGTATCTACTACTTTATCAATAATAAAGCCCGGAGTCATGAACTCCTTGCCGTCCTTTACGGAGCAGAAAGCGCCCTTAGGGCCTACCTTGGTGATGACGGCCTTAGCGCCTAAGCCTAAATAGAACTTGTTAATTTCCTTAGGATCAGTGGTGCCGCATAGAGTCTGACCTTCACCATTGCCCGGAAGCACTAAATCAGCCTGCGAGGCAAAGCGGTTTAAGGTCTCCACCATGACTTCCTGAGACGGCCACAGCTGCGGACGCAGATTGGGGTCAAAGGAGATGAATAAGCCCGCCTCCTTAGCCTTTTTAAACATTAACTGCTCAGCGGCGCGGGTGCTCTCGGTTAAAGCCGGCAGAATACCGGTTAAGTGAATGTGGGTAAACTTGGTGAAGTCGATCTTCTCCACATCCTCGACGCTTAAAGTGGATGCGGCCGAACCCTTTCTGAAATAGAAGATCTCCGGATCGCCCTTGGACACCTTGCTCTTTAACATAAAGCCGGTGGATCTTTCCTTGCTGTAAATCACTAAGGAATTATCGATGCCGTTTTGCTGCAGAGTACGGGAAATCAGTTTGCCGAAAGGATCATCACCCAGCTTGGTTAAATAAGCAACCTGATGCCGCAGGCGCGCCGTGCCGGTAGCAACATTGAACTCCGCGCCGGCCACAGCCAGGGAATAGCCCGACACGGTATCCAGCGCACCTTCAGTCTGCGCAATTAATAAACCCATCGGTTCGCCGGCCAGCAGCAGTTTCTTTTCCATCTGATAACTCCTTTACACATTTAAGCTTTAAAAACAAACTAAGCCATTTTAGACCATTTGATTCCGCGCTTGTCTGATGATTTAAGCTTTTTTTAAGTTTTGGGAATACGGTCAAATTTTTACTTTACCCGCCGCTTGACATCACCTAATGGCGTTCAGCAGAGCACTTTTTATGTGCATATCCTTAGAATCCAAATAGGTAAAGTCATCTGATCTCCTAAAGTGATAAAGCAGTGCAAATACTGCGCTGGGCGCAATTTTTCAGTACAATAGACCTGCACCAATCAGCTTTTTAAAGGAGTGAAATATGCATTCTACTAACCCTGCCGTTGCCGTGATGTCCCGCAGTGCCGGAACGTTTAATTTCGGCGGTATCGAGGCGGGGGCAACCTTATCCGGTACCACCACTAAATCTCTGCTGTTAGTAGCCCTGACCATGATCGCAGGCTACTTCTCCATGGCTTATACCGCTTCCTATATTTGGTCCAACGGCGCTGTGCCGACGGTGCTGCTGTACGGCTCCATTATCGCCGCCTTCATCGTGGCCATGGTCACCATCTTCAATCCTAAGATCTCCACCATTACGGCCCCGCTCTACGCTCTGCTTGAAGGCGTCGGCTTAGGCGTGCTGTCTATGGTGATGGAATTAAAGTTCCCCGGCATCGTCGTGACCGCCGTGCTCTCCACCTTCGCGGTAGTGTTTGCCATGCTCTTTTTATGGAAGACTAAGCTCATCGTCCCGACCGCCCGCTTCAGAGCCATCGTCACCGGCGCAATTACCGGCATTGTGATCCTGTACCTCGTCAATGCGCTGTTTGCACTGTTTGCCAGCCCGCTGCTGCCGTCATCCGGTCCGGTCTCGATCGGCATTTCGCTCTTAGTCTGCACCGTGGCCGCGTTCAGCCTGATCCTCGATTTCGAGCAGATCGATGAGGGCGTCAAGGCCGGCCTGCCGAAGTACTTTGAGTACTACAATGCCTTCTCCTTATTAGTCACCATCTGCTGGCTGTACATCGAGATCTTAAACCTGCTCTCCAAGCGTGAGTAAAGAATAAAAGACAGGATTGGCATTTGCCGCAGGGCAAGTGCCTTTCTTTTTGTCCGCAGTCTGCTGGTTCCAGTTTCCCTTTTTCCTTAATACTGCGTTCTCACTGCGGGCAAAAAGAAAGTTCAGCACTCAATACAGGAAAGATCATGCGCGATTTGACTCAGTGCCGCAGCGCCATAGATGAAGTTGACAGCGGCATCTTAAAGCTTTTAAAAGAAAGACTGGACATCGCTGCGGATATTGCGGCCAACAAAGCGGCAGCCGGCAGCCCGGTAGTGGACGCAGAACGCGAGCGCGCCAAGCTGCAGAAAGTATGCGCCCAGGCTGAAAAAATAGGCCTGCCGCCGTCAATGGCCGCTAAGATCTTCCGGCTTATCATGGACGGCACCGTCTCCTTTGAGCAGAGCTTTTTAATGCAGGAGCACAATGCGCAGACTTTAACCCGCCCGACTTCCATTGCCTATCTGGGCAAAACTGCCGGCACCTATTCGCATTTAGCTGCCCGCCGCTTCTTAAAGAATTTCTCAGGTGAAAAGACCTTCTGCGGGTGCGGATCTTTTGAGGAAGTAATTAAAGCTGTAGAGGACGGACGCTGTGAATACGGCGCGCTGCCGATTGAAAACTCGTCCTCGGGCAGCATCAACGATGTGCTCGATCTGCTGCAGCTCACCAAGGCCTCAATCGTAGGCGAGGTGTTCTACCGTATTAAGCACTCAGTGCTGTGCATCCCGGGCGAGAGCGCTGACGGCATTAAGAAAATCTACAGCCATCCCCAGCCTTTCACGCAGTGCTCGCATTGGCTCAAGGAGCATCTGCCCGGGCGCGAGGTGGTCTACTGCAAATCCACCTCCGAGGCCATGGATCTGGTCAGCAGAATGCAGGATCCGTCCTGCGCTGCCATTGCCTGCGAGGACAGCGCCGGCCTCTACGGTCTGCAGCCGCTCTTTACCGATCTTGCCAACAACAAAAACAATTACACCCGCTTTATCATCATCGCAATGACACCAGTGCAGGTACCGCAGAATGTGGCGGCAAAGACCACCCTGCTCTTTACCACACAGAAATACGTGCCGGGATCCCTGATTGCCGTCTTAAATGAGTTCAGCAGTCAGCAGATCAATTTAGTTAAACTGAACTCGCGTCCCCGTGAGCTCATTCAGAACGAGACCTGGGAGGAGATCTTCTACGCTGATGTACAGGCTAACCTGGACAGCGCCAAGATGCAGATGATTATCTCGCGGCTTAAAGATCTGACCGGCTTTGTGAAGATCCTGGGCTGCTATCCCAGTGATGAGCGCAGCTGATTGTGTGAAGAGCTGCAGCTGAATTTGCCGCCGGTCGGGTGCCTGCCGGCAGCTTTTTAAAGCTTATTTCTTTACCCTTTCAGCCGGATCAGCTGCGGCGGCAGATGCCGCCGCCTGAGCGGCATGATAAGCCTCAATCTCTTCCTTGGTGCGGCTGTGCGTCACTAAATACACGCCGCAGAAGATTAAGACCACTGCGCCGGCCTTGACCCAGGTAAAGGCATCCAGGCCCAAATAGATGGCGGCAAGGCATGCCACTACCGGCTGCACATAATTGTACATTGCTACCACGGTAGGCTTTAGACTGCGCTGTCCAATAGCCACGCCGATATAAGGGAAAAAAGTGCCGCCTAAGATCACAAAGGCGATGCCTGCCCACGTCTGATAATCGAGTTCAGCCCACGGCACCCGTGCCAGCGAAGTGCTTAAAAACGGCATGGTGCAGATAAAGGCGAAGGTAAAGAGCCACTTCATCGAGGTCACTAAGGAATACTTGATGATTAAGTCTTTAAAACGTACCACGTAGAAGGCAAAGCTGATCTGGGCGCAGGTGACTAAGATATCCCCGAAGATGGAGCCGTGCACGCCGGATGCCGTCTGCAGACTCTGAGAATTTAGAATCAGGATTATGGCGCCGATCGCGCCGGCCGCTATGCCTAAGACCTTCCTGCCGGTGATCGGATCCTTTAAGAGAAGCGCTGCAAAGAGCATGGCCCACAGCGGCATCGAGGTGGTAAGAATGGAAGCATCGCCCGGAGTAGTGAGACCTACGCCGAAGATGAAGGTGCCCTGATTAAACACCACTGCAAAGAGCGCGGCAAAGAAATAGCGCAGCAGATCTCCATGAGGCACATGCTCGTGCTTGACGCAGAAAGAAGCCAGCCAGAAAAGGATCATTGCGCCTGATATGCGCAGCTCAGTCAAGATGAGCGGAGAAATAATGCCGCCCAGCATCACAATCTTGGAGATAGGGGAGAGCAGGCCGAAAAGAGAGTCTGCCAACAGCATGCTGCTGTGGCCTAATAAAGCTTTATGGTTGAACATGGCAGGTTTCAATGCTCGTATCTGCAAAAATCAAAAAAGAGAACAGAGCGGCTATTCTAAGGCCGTCATTACAAAGTACAAGCATTGAACCAGGATGGTGCAGAAAAATCAGACTGCAGAAACGAAAAAAGCCCTTGCGGGCCGTCTGTCAAGGAATGGTGCTGATACCCAGAATCGAACTGGGGACCTCACCCTTACCAAGGGTGCGCTCTACCTACTGAGCCATATCAGCACTCAGATGGCGGAACGGACGGGAATCGAACCCGCGACCTCCTGCGTGACAGGCAGGCATTCTAACCGGCTGAACTACCGC
>CALXNX010000023.1 GCA_944389865.1 uncultured Succinivibrionaceae bacterium | reverse complement strand
GGGATAGCGCGTTGATACTGGCTCCGACAGGAGTCTTGAGCGCGAAGAAGCCCCACCTTCTTCAAGGTGGGGAGTAGTTCACGATACGTATAGTCCGACTGAGCCCGGCTGTGCAGAAAACTGCGAACAAGGTCTAGAAAAATCGTAACGCGTGCTTGATTTGCAAGCTTATTTCGTGCTTTAATTTTCACATTACAGCAATGATTAAATACGTATAACCAGGATATAGATTTTTCTTTTATTAAGGTGGATGGAGCGCCTGCAGCTTGAGGGCTCCATCTGTGTTTTTAATTGAAACTTTTTATCCGAGCAGAGAACCAGAAAAGGCCCATTTTTGCTCGATGAAATATGAAGATTTCGTGTCAGCCGACACACAGGGATCGCGCGTAAGTGCCCGCCCGATCCCCAAGAAGCACGCCGCAGCCATCGGCGGCACTGTCTGTTTAGCCGCAGCCCTTTCCTTCCTGCTGCCCGAGCCCTCCCCGAGTGCCTATAACACTCCGGTGCTGACTGCCCGGCAGCCCGTACTTGAAGAACACCAGCAGCCCCAGGTGCAGCCCTTAATCAGCTACAGCGCTGACAACGGCGCTCAGCAGACTGCCTCTCCTGCCAAAGCCGCTCCCTTAGAGCAGCTTAAAGAGGATGTGGAGATCATGATGCAGCCTAAGGCCACCTTAACCGGACTGCTGGCTGCCAAACGGCCCAGCGGCTACGAGCCTACCGCCAATCAAAATGTTACGGTAGCCAAGCAGCCGCAGGATCTGGACAATTACGACGATGTCCTGCCTGAAGGGGCCCTTGCCGATGGTGATGCCCAATTAAATGCCGAGATCCGCAAATTAGCTGCCGCCGCAGGGGATAAGGAAGCCCCGGCAGCCAAATGGTATGTCGAGGACATTGAGCGCGGTGATACCCTATCGTCGATATTTTCCGATCTCAATATTCCCTACGCCACCATGCAGGCCATCACCTCCTTAAAGGAAGGCGGACGCAGTTTAACCTCGCTGCGCCCGGGAGACAGTCTGTCCTTCCTCATCGATGAAGACAATAAGCTGCTGGCCTTCGTAAAGCAGCTCAATAAGACTGAGCAGCTGCGCTTCTATCGCGAGGACGTCAATAAATTAGATTTCATGGCCGTGCGCGAGCCTGTCGGCAGCCACATGCAGGACAGCGCTGACAGCGTCGAGAGCATCTTAGGCGGCAATACCACCGTCGCTTTGGCCAAGCGGCCCGAATCTGCCGCCGCCAATCCGGCTGATGCTGCCGCTGAGGTGCCGCTCTATCAAAAACGCGGGCGCTTAGTCGTGATGGAAATTGAAAAGGGCCAGGCCTTCTCCACAGCAGCTCTGCAGGCAGGTCTGACTTACGGCGAGATCGATCAGATCCTGCGCCTCTTCCAAGGCCGCATTCAGTTCTCCCGTCACATTCAGCCGGGCGATTCCATGCGCGTACTGTTCTCAGACAGCCGCGGCAAAGGCAAAATCAATGCGGTGGAGTTTAATTTAAAGCGTCTGGGCAAGATCGCGACTTACCGCAATTTAGCTGACAACAAGTACTACGACGAGAACGGCTACAATACCTCATCGGCCAATTTCCGCCGCTTCCCCTTAAACGGCAAAGTGCGGATCTCCTCGTCCTTCAACCCCAATCGCCGTCATCCGGTGACCGGCAAGGTTAGACCGCATAACGGCACCGACTTTGCAGTGCGCGTCGGCACCCCCGTGATCTCTCCGGCCGACGGCGTGGTCACTAAGGCCGCCTACTCGCGTTCTGCCGGCTACTATATTGTGATCCGCCACCGCGGCTCTTACTCCACGGTGTATATGCACTTATCGAAGCTGGGCGTGAAGGCAGGCCAGCGCGTCAAGATCGGCCAGACCATCGCGCGTTCCGGCAATACCGGACTTTCGACCGGGCCGCATCTGCATTATGAATTAAGACGCAACGGCAAGCCGGTTAATGCCATGCGCATCAATCTGCCGAAAAATGTCGATTCTGCGGTGGAAAAGAAGCAGCGTCAGCGCTTTGCCAACAATGTTCAGCTCTACAAAAAAGAGCTTTACCAGGAAAGCCTGATAGCCAAGCTCTAAGCTGCATTACAGAATGGATGGAGAACCGCCGCAGTGCCGGCGGTTTTCTTTTATCAGCTGCAAAGTTCGTTATCTGCAAGCAGCCAGTCGAAGGCCTGCGGCAGCGTCTGCTGCCAGCAGTTTTCATCATGATCACCCGGCACCTCAAAGATGTCGGCCGTAAAGCCGCAGGCGCGCAGCTTGGCGTACACCGCCTGACTCTGCAGTCCGATGGCCTTATCTGCCTCTCCGTAATACAGCCTGAAGGCAGTATCATGCTGCCGCGCGCTCGCCTCAATCTCCTGTTCGACATCAAAGCGCAGGCTGCCGTCAGAACGCAGCTGACTTGACTCATAAAAGGGCATCACCAAATTGCGCAGCAGGCGCGAGCGGCGGGAGCCTGCGGCGTACTCCTCGGGTTTATAGCGATAAAAGCCCGAGAGCAGCGCTGCCTTGGCAAAGGTGTCGCGGCCGTTTAAAGCCCAGTTAAGCGCCCCGAAGGCCCCCATTGAAATGCCCAGCAGCAGATTGTGCGCAGGATCAGAATTAATCTGCAGCACATGCTGCAGCAGAGGGCGCAGCTCGGTGTGCAGAAATTCAAAATAGCGCCCGGAGGGCTGATCTAAATAAAAATGATTGCCCAGGGACGGCGCCGCCGCTGCAAAGGGCTTTTTGGCCATAATGGCATGCAGTCCAAGGCGCTGGGCAAAGATGCGTCCGTCAGCACAGGCAGGATGCAGGCAGTAGACCACCTTTAAATCAGGCAGGAGCAGATAATTATCCGGCAGATAGACTAATACCTCTACCGGACTTAACAGCGTCATGCTCTCCACGCGCAGCTGCAGCTCCATGCTCACTGCCCCTCCGACGTTGGAGCCTGAAGCGGAGCGGGCTGTCCATCCGCCCCGATAGCCATCGGAGCCGGAGCGGCGCCTAAGGCGTCCCCGCGATCGGCGTTTTCTCCTGATGCAGCGGCGCTCTGGGGCGACGCGCTCATCAACGGGCGGCCGTCAGGACCGATGGAGGCAGGTCCTCCGCCGGGGCGAAATTCCAGCACCGGCGCCGGCTGCGGCGCAGACTGCGGCTCAGCTGCCGGAGCAGGCTCCGGCATGGGCTGGCGCGGCTGCAGCCCGTCAGCGCTCTTGGGCTTTAAGCTGTAGTCTTCAGGGGCTGCCTCGGCCGGCTCTGCGGTTAAATAATCAGGCAGATACGGATTAGTACTGCCGGCTGCGGCAAAGAGCTTAGCGCAGTCTGCGCTGATGGCTGCAGCAGGCTCGGCAAAGCCTGCAAGGCTGAAATCATAAGTACGCGGCTTAGCGCTCTTTCCCTGCAGCAGGGCCGCCTGCAGCTTGCCGCCCTCGAGCATCTGCAGCCACAGAGAGCCTAAGATCTGCTCCTGACTTTTAGACACCGGGGCAAAGACGATGCGCCCGGGCGGCTGGATCTCCCCGCGCAGGGAGTACTCGGTCTGGCTGTCCACTAAGAAGCGGGCAAAGACCGTACCGCGAATTTGATCGTTAAGCGCAATATCTAAGGAGGGCACGCGCAGCTCCAGCACCGGCACGCTGCTCTGCTCGAGGCAGGCGCAGGAGATGCTGTAGTCCGCAGTCAGTCCCTGACGCATCCTTAAGGTAAGCTTATGATGCGACAGAGCCTCAGAGAGCGTCAGGAGGCGGGACGGGGAACCCTGCCCCTGCGCAAAATCCGGCGAGAGCTGCAGCCGCCAAGCCCCGTAAGGCGAGACGGTCCACTCCGCCGGCACAGCCGCTGCCGGCAGAGCGAGCATAAAAAGACTTAAGGCCGCAGAGCGCCGCTGCAGGCGCTTTAGTACAGGATGCGGCATTTAAGCGTGCCCTTAATCTCCTTTAAGCGCGGCACTAAGGTCTCCGGGGCCGAGGAGTGAATATCCATCACCACGTAGCCGATATCAGCTGAGGTCTGCAGATACTGCGCCGCCACGTTAATATTGTCGGCCGCGAAGATCTCGTTGATCTGCCGCATAATGCCCGGCACATTGGCGTGCACGTGCAGCAGGCGGGATAGGCCCTCGCGCTTCTGCGGCAGCGATACTTCCGGGAAATTGACCGCCGTTAAGGTCGAGCCGTTGTCCGAATACAGCGCCAGCTTCTGCGCCACCTCGATGCCGATATTGCGCTGGGCCTCCTCGGTAGAAGCGCCGATGTGCGGGGTTAAGATCACATTGTCAAACTGGCGCAGCGGGCACACGAACTCCTCGCCGTTGGCGGCCGGCTCCTTGGGGAAAACGTCCACGGCCGCACCGGCAACCTGACCTGACTGCAGCGCCTCAGTTAAAGCATCGATATCAACCACGGTGCCGCGTGAGGCGTTTAAGAAGAACACTCCCTTTTTCATCTGTGCAAAAGCCTGCGCGTTGATCATACCCTTGGTAAGCTCGGTCTCCGGCACATGCAGCGAGATGATGTCGGCTTTTTCAAAGAGCTCAGGCAGGCTGTCCACCTGATGCGCGTTGCCTAAGGAGAGCTTGTGCTCAATATCGTAGTAAATGACGGACAGGCCCAGGCTTTCAGCAATAATACCCACCTGAGTACCGATGTGGCCGTAGCCGATGATGCCTAAGGTCTTGCCGCGGGCCTCAAAACAGCCGTGCGCCGCCTTTTTCCAGCCGCCGCGATGCAGGAGTGCATTGCGCGCCGGCACGTCGCGCAGCAGCTGCAGATATTCGCCGGTGACGAGCTCAGCTACCGAGCGGGTATTGGAGAACGGAGCATTGAACACCGGAATGCCCAATTTGGCCGCCGCCTGAATATCCACCTGATTGGTGCCGATGCAGAAGCACCCTACCGCCACCAGCTTTTTGGCATGCGCCAGGACGTCCGCCGTTAAGAAGGTACGCGATCTGATGCCTAAAAAATGGACTTGAGAGATCTTTTCCAGCAGTTCAGCGCCGTCCAGAGCTTTTTTCTGATATTCCACATTGGTATAGCCGGCGCGCTGCAGGGTTTCCACGGCGCTGGGATCTACGCCCTCCAAGAGCAGGATCTTGATTTTGTCTTTTTCCAGGGACAATGCGTGCATTTTTATGCTCCTTTAAGCGCACAAGCCCCCAGTGCTGGCTGAGGGCTCGTGCTTATTCCATCATCATTTAAGGCTTAGGCCTGCTGGCACCCGGCGCGGCGGGCGGTTACGGCGGCGCTCAATTTGGCCAGCACGTATTCGGTATCGGCAAAGCCGATGCAGGCATCGGTAATGCTCTGACCGTAGGTCAGCTGACTGCAGTCTGCCCCTAAGTCCTGGCGGCCTTCTACAATATTGCTTTCGATCATCACGCCGAAGATGCGCTCATCGCCGGCTGCTACCTGAGCGGCCACATCCTCCGCCACCTCCACCTGCTTTTTGAACTGCTTCTGACTGTTGGAGTGCGAGCAGTCGATCATTACCTTCTGGCGCTCATTACTCTTGGCCAACAGCTCGCAGGCAGCTTCCACATCCGCGTGCTTATAGTTAGGCGTCCTGCCGCCGCGCAGAATGACGTGACAGTCATCATTGCCGGTGGTGTGAGCAATAGCCACATGGCCCATCTTGGTGACGGTCATGAAGGTATGCTCGTGCTTGGCGGCCACACAGGCGTCCACGGCGATCTTAACGCCGCCGTCGGTGGCGTTCTTAAAGCCCATCGGGCAGGACATGCCGGAGGCCAGCTCGCGGTGCACCTGCGACTCGGTGGTACGCGCGCCGATAGCGCCCCAGGAGATCAGCTCGTCGATGTACTGCGGCGAAATTAAATCCAAAAACTCGGTGGCAGCCGGCATGCCCATGGAGTTGATCTCCAAAAGCAGTCGGCGGGCGATGCGCAGACCGTTATTGATGTCGTAGCTGTTATTTAAATCCGGATCGTTGATTAAGCCTTTCCAGCCTACTGTGGTGCGCGGCTTTTCAAAGTAGACGCGCATGATCACCTCTAAGGTGTCCTGATACTGCTGACGCAGAGCTAAAAGCCGCGTGCAGTAATCCAAAGCCGCCTTAGGATCATGAATGGAACACGGGCCGACAATCACGGCCAGTCTGTCATCGCTGCCGTTTAAAATATTATGCAGCCGCGAGCGCGTAGTCATCACCAGATCGTCGGTGAACGGCGTGCTCGGGAATTTTTCAATAATCGCGACCGGAGGAAGCAATTGATATACCCCGCTGATATTGGTATCTACAATCCCCTGACGCGCCATGGCAGGCGGCGGAGGAATGATTCTGCTGTTAGTCATATTCATAATAAAAACCGCCTATAAATTAATAGTTAAAATAAAACCAAGAATAAAAATAGCCTGCCTTCATATTAAAGCTGCGGGGTAATGCGCTCTGTCCTGATGCACGCGGCATGCCGGATCCTAAAAGCAAATCTAAATTATTCACGATTTTATTTCCTTTAAAAACAAAAACAGCAGCATGCTGCCGCTGCCATGGAGGTAAAAACGCCCTGAGGGCTCCTTGCCGCATTATAATCAAGCCGGCTGCAGATGCCAAATTTAGGCCCGGCGCCCGCTTTCAGGTAAAAATTTGCCCTGTTTTAGGGCATCAAAACAGGGCAGACGGCCCGCTGCGCCCTGAAAGAGTGCAGGCGCAGGCTAAAATTCTAAAGTCAGGCCGATGGGACAGTGATCAGAGCCGAAGATCTGATTTTCAATCACCGCATCCTTGATGTGAGGCTTCAGTTCCTCGGAGACAAAGAAGTAGTCAATGCGCCACCCTACGTTCTTCTCGCGGGCGCGGGTCTTATAGGACCACCAGGTATAATGCCCGCCCTCACCCGGGTGCAGCAGCCTGAAGGTATCCACATACCCCGCCGCCGTAAACTTGTCTAAAAAGGCGCGCTCCTCGGGCAGGAAGCCGGTATTCTTAGTGTTGGTCTTGGGGCGGGCCAAATCAATTTCCTGATGGGCGATATTGAAGTCGCCGCACACCACGATGGGCTTTTCTTTCCGCAGTTCCTGCACGTAGTTAAAAAAGCAGTCAAAAAAGCCCATCTTGTAGGGCACGCGCTTAAACTGTCCGGGCAGCGGTGCGCCGTTTTCATCGGTCAGCTGCGCCCCGCCGTTGGGGAAATAGCCGTTAAAGAAATGAAAGTGCTCAAACTCCAGGTGTACGATGCGCCCTTCTCCCTGATAGGCAGGATCCGGCAGTTCCAGCTCGACCGCGAGCGGCTTTACCCGGGTAAACACTGCGGTGCCGGAGTAGCCCTTTTTGACCGTCGAGGAGGCAAAATAGGCCTCGCAGCCCGGACGCTCCAAATGGGCCTTAGTGAGCTGATCGACTGAGGCCTTGGTTTCCTGCAGGCCGATCACGTCGTAATCATTGGTCAAAAACCACTGCCAATCCGGCTTCTGCGCGACGGCGCGGATGCCGTTGACATTCCATGAGGCAAGCTTAATCTGCATGAAATATGTTTTCCTTCAAAATGCTGAGTGCCTGCTATTGTAGCGGCTTTTTAGGTACAAAAGCCGCAGTCTGCAAAATGCTCTCAGCTCTGCTGCGCTGCACTGTTCAGCAGCTGATTTACGCTTTCAACCTTAGTATCCCCGCCTACAGCGGTCATCAGCTGCAGCGTATAGATTAAATTGTCGCGCTTGGCTGAAAGCAAAGAGATCGACGCAGCCCGCAGAGTATCCGAAGCATCCAAAAGCTCGGTCAAAGTGCTCGCTCCCAGCCGATAGCGCGCTTCATAGCGCATATAGTTCCGGCGCGCCAGGCGCTCGCGCTCGGCCATGGTCTGCACCGCCTGGCGGTAGTAATTGACAGCGTCAACAGCATCTGCAGTCTCCTGCAGCGCGGTTAAATAGGTGTTGACGAAATTAAGCTGCGCTCTGTCCCGCTCTACCATGGCGCTTTCTTCCTGATAGGACAGCTGATTGAAGTTGAGGAACGGGAAGGTCACAGCTGCGCCTAAACTCCCGACCGGGTCAGAGAGGAAGCGGGCAATGGCCGCCCCATCGCCTGAGGTGAGGCCTGCTGACAAGGTAAACTGCGGGAAGAAATTAAGCCGCGCCTCATCGGTATCGGCCAAGGCCGCGCGCAGCCGCGCTTCAGCGGCCATTAAATCCGGGCGGCGGGCTAACAGTTCAGCAGGGAGCGCTAAAGCAAAATCCGGGATGGCAGCAGCGCTGAGAGCTGAGCACTGTACCGGCGCATCCGGCGTCTGCTGCAGGAGCAGATTTAAAGCCGTCTGCGCGGCATACAGCTGCTGACGGCGCTGCTCTACCGTATCCATCACGGTTAAATGATTGACCTTAGCGGTATCGTACTCAAGGCCGTTGGCGGCGCCGGCGCGGTACATCGATTCAATTAAACTTAAACGGCGCTGGGAGGTCATCAGCTCCTCCTCGCCCAGGGCCAAAGCCTCTTTGGCGTAGGCGTACTGCCAATAGGCGCTGCCTAAGGATGAGATCACGGACAAACGCATGGCCCAGTAGTCAAAGCCTGAGGCCTGAAAGCTCTCTGCGGCCGAGCGGCGCTGCGCGGCCAAACGCCCAAAGAGATCGAGCTCGTATGACAGGTTCAGACTGCTGCCGGCGCTCTCACTGCGCTGCCCGTGCCGCAGTTCACGGCTGACATTGGCATCCGCTCCTGCATTGGCCGTGGGGTTTAAGTTGGTATTGGTCAGACCCAGCTGTGCCAGAGCGGCTCGGACATTTAAATAGGCGTTATTGAGATCGTAATTGGCAGTCAGCGCTTTTTCGGCGTATTGGTCGAAGATGTCGTCATGAAACAATTGCCAATAGCGCGCATCAAGCTGCTGCCCGGCAAAGCGCTCAGCCCGGGCAAAGCTGGATGAGGTCTGCGGCAGCGCCGGACGCTCGTAATCGGTGAGCATCATGGAGCAGCCGTTTAAAAGCCACACAGCCGCGAGGGCAGCGGTTAAAACTTTAAGCCTGTGCATGTCACACTCCTCACTGCCCGCGTTTGAACATCTGCTGGAGCACAGGCCGCCAATCGGGCGGCTGCAGATTAAAATCACGTGCAGTTTTGCTGTTATCGAGGCGCAGATCGCGCGGCCGGCAGGCGGCAGCGGCGTAATCGGCATTTAAAATATTCTGCACCGGAGGGCGCAGCGTCAGTCTCCCGGCGGCAAAGGCCGCATCGATAATGGCGCGGGCAAAATCGGCGCTCGATACCGCCGGCGTCCCGGTATAGTGATAACTCCCCATTAAGGCCAGCGCGGCGTGCGGATCCTGCGCTTCAACCTCCAAAATCCTGGTGAGCATGGTCAAAAGCGCCTGCGCCAAGGCCGCCGCCGGGGTGGGCTGAATTAAATTGTCGCTGATAAAGCGCAGGGTCGGCGGAACGGCGGCACGCGCCTCCTGCTTACTGATATAAAACCTGCTGTAGGGCCGGCAGAGGTCAGCCACCGTGCGCACGATATTGCGCCCGCTGCGCCCAAACAGCGTGCCGGTACGCACGATTAAAAGTCTTCTGCACAGCCGGCGGCAGCCCTCCTCGGCTAAAAGTTTTGAGCGGCCGTAGACGTTAACCGGGGCCGGATCTTCAGCCGTGCCGTGCGGCCCCGGAGTATCGCCGAAGACGTAATCCGTAGAGACCTGGACTAAAAAAGCCCTGTACCGGGCACACAGCTCGGCAGCATTCAAAGCCCCGCGGGTATTGACCGCCATGCAGGCCTCGGGATCAGCTTCGGCCTTATCGACATTGGTATAGGCCGCGCAGTTGATCACCGCCTCAGGTTTTATCTCAGCAAAAACCGCCTGCAGCTGCTGCGGATCGGTAATGTCCAGTTCCGTACGCGCATAGGAGTAGATCTCCAGCTCCTGCTCCATGGCCTGCTGATAAATTTCGCGGGCTAAACTGCCGCTGCCGCCGGTAACCAAGATCCGCATCTGCGCTCCTCCATAGCAGTCATCTTATTGTTGTTATTACTGAGGCTTTACGGTCTGCGCCGTCAATTGAATTAAAGACCGCGCGCAGTTAAAGCTCTGCTGCAGCGCCTGTACCGGCAGACACTCATACGGGCCGTGGCAGTTGAGCGCGCCGGTAAAGATGTTGGGGCAGGGCAGACCGCGGTACGACAGCTCCGAGCCGTCAGTCCCGCCGCGCACGCTCTGCTCGCGCACGGGCACTCCCGCCTGCGCGTAAGCCTGACGGCATAAATCCAAAATCAGCGGGTGCTCCTGTAAGACCGCCGCCAAATTGCGGTACTGCGCTTTAAACTGCGGCACGAAGCGCTCACCTAAGCGCCCGCACAGCCGGCGGATAAAGTCCTCGCGTTTTTTGAGCCCCTCCATCTCAAAGTCGCGCAGGATCATCCGCACCTGGGCCTGTTCCACCCCGCCGCTGACGGAATAAACATGGTAAAAGCCCTGCAGTCCCTGCGTAGTCTCCGGAGCTTCATCTGCCGGGAGCTCCTGAATAAATTGAGCCGCCAATTTCAGCGCATTAATCATTTTGCCGTACGCGCTGCCGGTATGAATGGAGCGGCCATGGATCGTGACCGTACAGGCGCCGGCATTAAAGGTGGCAGTATCCAGCTCGCCCAGCTCACAGCCGTCAATGGTGACGCCGAAATCAGCATTGATCCGCTCCAGCGGCACCAATCCTGCCGAGCGGCCGATTTCCTCATCGACCGTGAAGACAAAGGTCAGCGGACCGTGCGGCAGGCCGGCCTGCACCGCGTCGATGAGCTCCAGCAATACCGCGCAGCCGGCTTTATCGTCCGCACCTAAAAGCGTAGTACCGTCGGTGGTGATGATGTCATCGCCTAAGTGGTGCTTAAGCTCCGGACACACCGTCTCGTCTAAAATCAGACCATTGGGCAGTTCAATCGGACCGCCGGGGTAAGCCTTGACTAAATGCGGCTTCACGTTATCCCCGCTGCAGTCAGGGGCCGTATCTAAGTGCGAGAGCAGCGCCAAATGATAAGCGCGCTCACAGCCGGGGCTGGCGCTGAAGCTTGCCGCCACTACGCCCTGCTCAGTAGTAAAGATCTCCGGCAGGTCTGCACCAGTGGATTTAATCCGCGCTGCGATCTGCTGCCCCAAGGTCAATTGGCCCGGGCAGGATGGAGACTCGGGCACATTTTCATCGGCCTGGATGTTGACGGAGACTAAGTCCAAAAAGGTACGCACTAAGGCGGACTTAACGGCTGCCGCCTGCAGCGCATCTAAAGAAGGTTTTATCGTCTGCATATTCTTATTGTATCCAAGACTTATTTATTATTCGCGCGCCAGCGCCTCAATCGGATTTAAGCGCGAGGCCGAGCGCGCCGGCATGAAGCCGAACACGATCCCGATGGCAGATGACGTGATCACGGCCGCCAGCACCGACAGGACGGAGAAGGACAGCACCACCGTCGGGGCAAAGTACTGCACCAGACTGCCCACCGCAAAGGTCAAAGCCACGCCGGCAAAGCCGCCGATGAGACACACCATCACCGCCTCAATTAAAAACTGCGCCATGATGTCGCTCTGCCGCGCCCCGACCGCCATGCGGATGCCGATCTCGCGGGTGCGCTCAGTTACCGACACCAGCATGATGTTCATCACGCCGATGCCGCCGACGACGAGGGAGATCACCGCAATGGCTGATATCAATAAGGTAAAGGTCAAAGTGGCAGAGGAAATTGATTTCATAATGGTGTCCGAGGACTGAATGAAAAAGTCCTGCCGCCCGTGCCGCGCTGTCAGCAGGCGCACGATCGCGCGCTCGGCCACCGCCGTGGCAAAACCGTCGGCCACGCGCACCACGATGGAGGACAAATAGTCCTGCTTGACGAGGCGCGTCATCGCCGCCTTATAAGGCATATAAACATTCAAACTGTCCGGGCGCACAAAGGGGCTGTCCTTTTCCTCCAGCACCCCCACTACCGCCAGGGGCACGGCGTTGACCAGAATAGTCTGCCCGATGGGATCCTGCGTACCGAAGAAATTGACCGCCGTATTATGATCGATCACGCAGATCTGTGCATTGCGCTCCACCTCCTGCGCGGTAAAGAGCCGCCCCTGCGCTGGCACATAGCCGTAGACGCGGAACATATCGGCTGACACGCCCTGCGCCGTGCCGTTATATTCCAGATTGCCGCGCCGCAGCAGCACTGAGCTCTGCACGGACGGGGACACCGAATCAGCAAAGGGCTGCCCCGAGAGCGCATTTAAATCGCGCTCAGTAAGAGTACGCACCCGCCCGGAGCGCACATCGCCCATGCGCTCGCCGGGGTAAATGGTAATGGTATTGGTGCCTAAAGACGAAATATTGGCCATGATCTGCTCGGACGCGCCGCGCGCCAGCGCCACCACGCTTACCACCGCCATGATGCCGATGATGATGCCCAGCATGGTTAAAAGCGTGCGCATGCGGTTGGCCAGCATGGCGCGCCAGGCCATGATGAAGGCCTCCTTAAAGCGATCGTAGAAGGCGCCGAAGGATTTGGCCCAGATGTTTTTAACCAGGCTCGAGCTTAACTCCTGCGGGGCATCCGCAGTGCCGATGCCGACCGGGTCATTGGGCTGATCGCTTTTGATCGCGCCGTCTTCAATAGCGATGATGCGCCGGGCGCAGGCGGCAATTTTGGGATCATGGGTCACCAGGATGATGGTGTGTCCCTGCGCATTGAGCTCGGAGAGGATCTTCATCACCTCCGCACCGCTTTTGGTATCGAGCGCCCCGGTAGGCTCGTCGGCCAGAATGATCTGTCCGCCGTTCATCAGAGCGCGGGCAATGGAAACGCGCTGCTGCTGCCCGCCGGAGAGATGCGCGGGCTTATAGTCAATGCGCTCGGCAAGGCCCAATTGGGTTAAGAGCTCAGCTGAGCGCACGGCGCGCTTGCCCTGCTTGACGCCGGCGTAAATGGCCGGCACTTCCACATTCTCCCGCGCGCTTAAGTGCCCCAGGAGGTGATAGCGCTGAAAGATGAAGCCGAAAAAGTCGCGGCGCAGGGCAGCCAGCTCATCCGGGCTTAACTGTGAAGTATCATGCCCGTTGACCTCAAAGGTGCCGGAGGTGGGCTTATCCAGACAGCCGATGATGTTCATCAAAGTGGACTTGCCCGAGCCCGACGGACCGATGATGGCGGTCATCTCGCCGGGATAAATCTTTAAATTAATGCCGTGCAGGACCTCCAGCTCCCCCCCGCCCTGGGCGTAGGAGCGGCGCACGGCTTTAAGTTCTAAGAGCGGCTGACGATCGGTCATATCTGCCTCCTAGCGAAAGCGCCCCGGCACCCGGCCTTTCTGCAGCGCCTCGGCCTCGGCTGTGGCCACATCATCTCCGATCACCACCTGACTGCGCTCATCTAAACCTGACACCACCTCAATAAACTGCTCGTCGCGCAGACCGAGCGCTACCGGCACCTCGCGCACCAGCCCGTCCTCATCCAACGCATAGACCGTGCCGCTGCCGGAGTAATCATCCGAGCGCAGCGCGGTTAAGGGAATGGCCAGTACCCCGTTCTTTTCATCAATGGTGATGGTGACATTGGCCGTCATATCGATGCGCAGCAGACCGTCGGGATTATCCACATCCAACAGCGCATTGTAGTACACCGCCTCGGTTGTAGTGGATACACTTGAGGAATTGGATGTCGTATCCTCAGCGCTGGCCGGAGCCGGATCAATGCTCACTAACTTCGCGTCAAAGCTGCGGTTCTGCAGACCGAGGATGGTGAAGCCTGCCTGCATGCCCGGATGCACCCGTACCACGTCAGCCTCGGAGATCTCAGTTTCCACCGTCATCACGTCAAGTTTGGCCAATTTTAAAATCGTCGGGGTAGTCTGATTGGCGTTCACAGTCTGACCTTCCTCCACCGGGACTGCATACACGGTGCCGTCCATCGGGGCGCGGATTTGGGTATAGCCTAAATTGGTCTTGGCGTCATCCACCGCGATCACCGCCTGCTCGTACTGCGCCTGCAGCGCCTCTAAATCGGCCTGCGACACCAAATACTGCGCCTGCGCCAATTCCAATTCCTGCCGGGAAGTCGCATCGGTCTTCATCAGCTCGCGCTGGCGCTGGTACTCCAATTTGTCGCGCAGGAGCTGGGCTTCACTGGCCTTAATTTGAGCGGCAATGAGCTTTTCCTGGGCCTGTGCGGTCTTTAAATTATTCTCCTGGATCTGCGGATCGATTTCACAGAGCAGATCGCCCTCTTTAACCACATCACCGCGCTTGACGTACAGCTTTTGGATCTGCCCGGACACCTGCGCACCGACATCGACCTCTACCTTGCCTGCCAGGGTGCCGGTGGCAAAGACCTGATTTTTAATATCGCGCACTTTCGGACTTACCGTCATATAGGCCGGAGCGTCAGGCTGCAGAGCCTGCCAGGCCCCAAGACCTAAGGAGAGCAGCAGCGCAGCTGCCAATCCAACTTTAACCCAGCGCTTGGTGATCATGCCCGTACTCCTGTGTATTTTTATTTCTCTAGGATTAAGCTTACCGCCCTATTCTTAGTTTAACCTTAGCGCGCTAATTTTTCTCAGCGCTTTCAGTAAGGTCAGGCTTTGGGCTAAGATCTGCATATTATCTGCAATGAGGATTCGTCATGACCTACCCGCGTATTACCCTGCACCAAGGCCGCGAGCGCTCCGTGCTCCGCCGCCATCCCTGGCTGTTTTCAAAAGCTGTCGCCTCCATCGATGAAGGCGTCAAATCCGGGCAGCAGGTGCAGATCTGCGTCGCTGACGGCAGTTTTTTAGCCTGGGGCATCTATGCAGAGAAGTCGCAGATCACCGCCCGTCTGCTCTCCTTTAAGGAAAATGAGCCCATAGATGACGAGCTGATCGCCGCCCGAGTTAAGGCGGCCTGCGCGCTGCGCGGCCCCCTGATGGCCCGCGGCAATGACGGCGTGCGGCTGATCGCCGCGGAGGGCGATTATCTGCCCGGACTTATCGTCGATAAATACAATGACTTTATTGTCCTTGCCTGCAGCTCGTATGCCGCCGAGGCCGTCAAGGACACGGCAATTGACACCCTGAGTCAGATCTTCCCGACCGCCTCCTTCTATGAGCGTTCGGACAGCAGGTCGCGCCTGAAGGAAGGCCTTACAGCCCGCTGCGGGGTCATTTCCGGCGCCACTCCTCCTGACATCCTTTACGTCAGGGAAAACGGGCAGATTTACCTCCCCATCGACATTAAAAACGGCCATAAGACCGGCGGCTATTTAGATCAGCGCGCCAGCCGCTTTAAGGCGGGACAGCTCTCGCGCAATGCCCGCGTGCTCAACTGCTTCTCCTATACCGGCGGCTTCGGCTTATGGGCTTTAAAGGGCGGAGCCAAGCGCGTGGAAAATGTCGATGTTTCGGGCAGTGCGCTGCAGCATGCCAAAGAGGGCTGCGCCTTCAATCACTTGGATCCCGGCCGCTGCCGCTTTATTAAAGAGGATGTCTTTGCCTATTTAAGAGCGCAGGCAGAGAAAAAAGAGCAGTATGACTTAGTGATCCTCGATCCGCCCAAGTTTGCCGAGAGCCAGGCAACGCTCAAAAAAGCCTGCCGCGGCTATCAGGATATCAACCGTCTGGGGCTGCAGCTGGTAAGACCCGGCGGGCGGCTTTTGACTTTCTCCTGCTCCGGGCTGATGGAGCCATCCCTGTTCCAGAAGATCTGCGCGGATGCAGCCCTGGATGCCGGGGTCAGCGCGCAGGTAATTTCCGCGCTGCGCCAGGATGAAGATCACGTCATCTCCCTGCCCTGCCCGGAGAGCTTCTACCTTAAGGGGCTGGAAATTGCGGTAAACTGAGAGCAAAGCACTAATAAAGAGGAGCAGGTTATGCTGCAGTATCAGGTGATCTTAACCACAGCCTTCATGCAGAACAGCAGACTGATTTGGGATGATGTCAGCCGCTGCGCCGTGATCTGCGATCCGGGGGCGGCGGTGCCGGCCTTTGCCGCCTTATTAAAGGAAAAAGGGCTGACCTTAAAGTCCATTCTGCTCACCCACGGTCATTTGGATCATGTGGGCGGCGCGGCTGCACTGGCGGATGAATTTCAGGTGCCCGTGATCGGCCCGGGCATCGAGGATGCCCCGCTTTTGGCCGCTTTAGATCAGCAGGCTGCGGCCTTCGGGCTGCCGCGCTGCCCAAGCTTTGCACCGCAGTACGTCTCAGACGGCGACATGCTGGAGCTGCTCCCGGGCGTGAAGTTTAAGGCTTTAGCGACGCCGGGCCATACCCCAGGCGGACGCTGCTATCTGCAGGAAGAAAGCAAAATCGTTGTAGTGGGCGATACCCTGTTTGCCGGCTCCGTCGGGCGCACCGATTTCCCCGGCGGCAGCTTTGAGGCCCTGGAGCGCAGCATCAGCACCAAGCTCTATCCGCTGCCCGATGATACCGTCGTGCTCTGCGGCCACGGCCCGGATACTTCAATTGGCGAGGAGAAGCGGTATAACCCCTACGTGCAGGCCGATTAACCCGGGATGATCATCCCTTCATCGCGCATCTTAGCTATCTTATAGCGCAGGGTGCGCGGGCTGATCCCCAGTTTTTCCGCCGCCTGCTGCCGATTGCCGCGGCATTCGATCAAGGCGTCTAAAATCAGCTGATATTCCTGCTGCTTGAGCTCCCCGCCTAAGTTCTGCGGGATCTTCTGAGAGCGCAGCAGATCATCCTCAGGGCTTGCCGCCAGGCCGGCAGCGCCGTCAGACACCGCCGGATCCTCCTGCTCCAGATTAAGCTCCGGTGCGATCCCTAAATCAGAGGCGCTGACGCCCGCAGCACCCAAGTTTTCATCCAAGATGAGGCAGGATTCATCGACCTCGCCGTCGGCGGCCAGAATTAAAGCGCGCTGCATGACATTGTCAAGCTCGCGCACGTTGCCCGGCCAGCTGTAGTGCAGTAAGCGCTGCTGCGCGGCGGCGTTGAGCTGCGGAATCGGATGCTGCGCGTCCTTGGCATGCTTTTCAAGGAAAAACTGCGCCAGCGGCAGAATATCGCGCGGCCGATCTTTTAAGGGCCGCCACTTTAAGGGAAAGACATTGAGGCGATAGTACAGATCCTCACGGAATTGGTGCTCCGCCACCGCCTGCTTTAAATCGCGGTTTGACGTTGCAATCACGCGCACATCAAGGCTGATGGTCTTGCGCGAGCCCAGGCGCTCCACCTCGCGCTCCTGCAGCACGCGCAGCAGCTTGGCCTGCAGCCCTAAATCCATTTCCGTGATTTCATCTAATAAAATAGTGCCGCCGTTGGCCTGTTCAAATTTGCCCGGGCAGGCCTGCACTGCGCCGGTAAAAGCGCCCTTTTCGTAGCCAAACAGCGTGGATTCGAGCATGGTATCGGGGATGGCCGCGCAGTTAATCGCCACAAATGGCCCTGAAGCGCGATTGGAATTGTCGTGCACGTAGCGCGATAAAATCTCCTTGCCAGAGCCTGACGGGCCGGTGATCATTACGGTGGCGTCGCTCCTCGCTACCTTTTTGGCCAGCTGCAGCAGCTCGCCGGTGGAGGGATCAGCCCACACCGGCTCTTTTTTGACCACCTGATTTACCGGCACATAGCGCGACACCTGATTGAGCAGCACTTCAGGGGCAAAGGGCTTGGCTAAATAGTCGATCGCGCCCTGGCGCATGGCCCGCACTGCGCCGTCAATATTGGCGTAGGCGGTCATCAGCAGAACCGGCAGGCCCGGATATTTTTCATTGATGGAGGCAAGGAGGGCATGCCCGTCCATTGCGCCCATCTGAATATCCGAGATCACCATATCCACCGAACGTTTGGCCAGTATGGACAGCGCCTCCTCCGCACTGGCAGCTTCCACACAGGTATAGCCCGTCAGCATTAAAGTATCGACAATGGCCTCGCGCAGCTGCGCGTCATCATCCACAATTAAGATCCGGCTGCTTTTGCTCATATTAGTTTTTCCTTTAACCTGCGATAATTGTAGCTTAAAAACACCGGATGCCGGCTTTTTTTCCTGCCATGGAGATCTGATGTCTGATTTTCGTCTGCGCGTCTTTGCTGCAGCTGCGCGCACTTTAAACTTCAAACAGGCAGCCGATGAGCTGTGCATCTCGCAGCCTGCCGTCAGCAAGCATATCAAAGCCCTGGAAGAGACCTATCAGGTGCGTCTGTTTGAGCGCCGCGCCAGCACCTTAACCTTAACCCCGGCGGGGCTCCTGCTGCAGCGCCGCTGCCGCGATCTGCTTGCAGCCTACGATCAGATTGCCGCCGATCTGGCAGAATTTAAGCAGGAAACCGCCGGACTCCTGCGCCTGGGGGCCAGCACCACTATTGCGCAGTATCTGCTGCCTGAGATCCTCGCCTCCTTCTGCGCCGCTTTTCCGCAGGTGCAGGTAACGCTGACCGCCGGCAATACCCGCGCGGTGGAGCAGGCTCTGCGCGCACAGGATATTGAGCTGGGCTTTGTCGAAGGCGTGAACAGAAGCGCCGGGCTCATCTACACGCCCTTTAAAGATGATGAACTCTGTCTTATTGCCTCAAAGGACACTGCCGCCGCACTGCCTCCCGTGATTGCCCCCGCGGCCCTGCCCTCCCTGCCCTTGGTGCTGCGCGAGCAGGGCTCCGGCACCCTCGACGTCATCCGCTCCTATCTGCAGGCCCAGCACTTGAAGCTGTCCGATCTGCAGGTCAAACTCTATCTGGGCACTACCGAGGGCATCAAGCGCTATCTCCTGAAAAGCTCATGCCTTGCCATCGTCTCGCGCCTTGCAGTGGAGCGCGAACTGCGCTCCGGCGAGCTTGTCGCCCTGCCCATGGAGCACGGTCAGCTTAAACGCCGGCTTCATATCGTAGAGCTTCCCGGCCCGCGCAGCCCCAGCGCCGAGCGCCTGCGCGCGGCGGTGCTGCACAGTCAAAATTCCACAGAGCAATAACTAAAGGTTATCGCGACCAGAAAAACATCGCTTCGCGGCCCGCCCCGGCTGCGCTATGCTGTGCGCGCAAAAAACCGATTACGGCTCTAAACCTAAGGGAGATTTTGATGTTCAATCGCGCTTTGCGTGCAGACACCCTGCACGGCCTGCTGTTAATGGCCCTTTTTACCTGCGCGGCCTTCTATATCGCCGCCATTCCGGCAATTAAAGCTTTATCCTTAAGCCCGCTTATCGTCGGCATTCTGCTCGGCATGATCTACGCCAATACCCTGCGCCCGAAGCTTCCGGAGGCCTGGTCGCCGGCCCTGAAGTTCTGCACCAAACAGATCCTGCGCACCGGCATCGTGCTCTACGGCTTCCGCCTCACCTTAACTCAGGTGCAGGAAGTGGGACTTGCGGCCGTCACCGTCGATCTCATCATCGTCTGCGGCACCATCTGCTTAGGCGTACTGTTAGGGCGGATCATCAAGCTTGACGGCGAGACCGCGCTGATGACCGCCACCGGCAGCTCTATCTGCGGTGCCGCCGCAGTGTTAGGCGCCGAGCCGGTGGTGCGCTGCGCCCCGCATAAGACCGCCATCGCGGTATCCACCGTAGTGATCTTCGGCACCATCGCCATGTTCCTCTACCCCATTCTCTACCGCATGGGCGTGCTGGACGGCATGACCGATGCGCAGGTAGCCGTCTACACCGGCTCCACCCTGCATGAAGTGGCGCACGTTGCCGGCGCCGGCAACGCCATGGATCCGACCGACAGTTTAGGCATCGCCGGCACTGCCACCATCACCAAGATGATCCGCGTGATGCTGCTGGCCCCGGTGCTGGTAGTGATGAGCTTTATCCTGGCGCGCGTCAGGCAGAGCAGAGACGGCGGCAGGAGCCGCATCACCATCCCGTGGTTTGCCTTTAACTTCATCCTCGTCATCGCCTTCAACACTCTGCTGCAGGCGCTGTGCGATGCGCCGACGGTAAAGGACATTCCGCTCAACGGTGCCATCGAATATATCGACACCTTCCTGCTCACCATGGCCATGACCGCCCTCGGTGCAGATACCTCCATCGATAAATTCAAGGCAGCCGGAGCTAAGCCCTTTATCCTGGCCTTTATGCTCTTTATGTGGCTGATCTTCGGCGGCTATTTCATCACCAAGGGCATCACTGCCCTGCTGTAGTTTGTTTAACCGCAAGTAAAAGGCCGCTCAGCTTTAAGCTTGAGCGGCCCTTTACCTGATGACCACAAGCTGCGCTTACGGCAGCACAAAGCCTATCTTCTCGTAAACCTGCTTTAAGGTTACCTGCGCCCGCTCATGGGCCTTGGCGGCGCCGTGAGCAAAGATCTCGCGCAGATAACCCTCGTCAGCGCGAATTTCCTTATAGCGCTGCTGAATAGGCTCGAGCATCGCCACTAAGGCCTCGCCGACCTCGCTCTTAAAGCTGCCGTACATCTGGCCCTTAAAGTGCTCAACCAGCTCCGCAACCGGACGGCCGGTGGCTGAGGACATCAGCTCTAAGAGGTTGGACACGCCCGGCTTCCTGTCCCAATCGTAAGCGATCACCGGCGGATTGTCCGAATCGGTCACCGCGCGCTTGACCTTCTTTAAGATGGAGGCCGGATCTTCGAGCAGGCGGATGACGTTATTAGGATTGTCATCGGACTTGGACATCTTCTTAGTCGGATCCTGCAGGCTCATCACGCGGCCGCCGGCCTTGGGTACAAACACCTGCGGCAGGGTAAAGGTCTCACCGTACAGCGAGTTGAAGCGCTCTGCGATATCGCGGGTCAGCTCTAAATGCTGCGTCTGATCATCGCCTACCGGCACCTTATGGGCCTGATAGAGCAGAATGTCGGCCGCCATCAGCACCGGATAGTTGAACAGGCCGGCGGTAAGGTTATTGGCATAACGCTTGGCCTTATCCTTGTACTGGGTCATGCGCGACAGCTCGCCCATCTGGGTATAGCAGTTGAGCACCCAGCCCAGCTGGCAGTGATCGGGCACCTGCGACTGCAGGAAGATAGTGCTCTTATGCGGATCAATGCCGGCAGCCAGGAACACCGCTAAGGTAT
Organism: uncultured Succinivibrionaceae bacterium; assembly: GCA_944389865.1. Lineage (GTDB taxonomy): Bacteria > Pseudomonadota > Gammaproteobacteria > Enterobacterales > Succinivibrionaceae > Avisuccinivibrio. Next base: position 14,444 of record CALXNX010000023.1, on the reverse strand, counting down.
TGAAGGTGCGCTCATGTAAAAGCTTAGGATCCTGTCTTACCGTAATGGCGTGCTCATCGACCACGCAGTAGATGCAGTCATTGTCATCCTGCATCGGCACCCACTGCCGCAGCGAGCCGATGTAATTGCCGATCGAAAGCTCGCCTGAAGGCTGAATGCCCGAAAAAATGATCTCTTGTGCCATGAATGTACTCTAAAAATAAAAGCTGTGAATTAAGTGCGGCTCATTGTAGCGCACTTTAGGCGTCTGCACAGTCCCATGCGCCGTTTAGGCGCATGATGCTGATGTTTGAACCAAGGCAGTAAAGTCTGCAAAGCGGTCATAGACATAATCGGCATCTAAGGCCTGCCCGCGGTTATAGCCGTAGGTAAAGCCCACGGTAGGCATGCCGGCCCGCTGCCCGGCTTTAATATCGTTAACCGAATCCCCGGCCATGACGGCATGCGCCGGATCAATCCTAAGCTGCCGGCAGACATAGAACAAAGGCTCCGGATCGGGCTTGCGCGCCGGGATCACCTCGCCGCCCAAAATAAAGTCAAGGTACGCCGTCACTCCCATAAAGCCCAGCAGAGGCCTGGCGAAAACATCAGGCTTATTGGTCACCACTGCGCATTTAATCCCTAAAGACTTAAAGGCCTGCAGGCCGTCGAGCACCCCGGGGTAGAGCGTAAAGTTATCCTTAAGGCCTGCCTGATAAAAGCGGTTGAACAGCACCCGCGCCTGCTTTAGGAGCTCAGCATCCACATCGGCGATGCCGGCTTCAAAACGCCCGGCAAGGGTGCGCGCCAGCAGCAGATTAACTCCGTTGCCTACGTACTCCTTCACCGTCTCAAGACTGGGAACCTTAAGCCCGAGCTTACGCATGCTCTGCTGCACCGCCAGCGCCAGCTGCGGGGCGGTATCAGCTAAAGTCCCGTCTAAGTCAAAGATAATAAGCTGGGGACGAGAGCTGATCTTCATGCCTGCAGTCCCTGACGCAGGTAAGCTAAAGCCTGCGCTCTGTCCTGCTGTCCAAAGAAAGCCGAGCCCACCACAAAGACATTAGCGCCGGCCTGCGCGCACGCGCCCACGGTCTTGGGATCAACCCCGCCGTCCACCTCAATTAAAGGCTTGACGTTGGCCTCGGCGGCCATGCGGCGCACATCGGAGACTTTCTGCAGGGCAGAGGGGATGAGCTTCTGCCCGCCAAAGCCCGGGTTCACCGTCATCACCAGCACGAAATCCAGCTTATCCCACAGATAGCGCAGCATCTGCGGCGCAGTGCCCGGGTTCAGTACCAGCCCGGCCCTGCAGCCCAAGTCCTTAATTAAGCCTAAGGTGCGGTCAATATGCGTGCAGGCCTCAGGGTGGAAGGAGATCCATGACGCGCCGGCAGCGGCGTAATCGCGAATGATATTCTCGCTTACCGGAGTGACCATTAAATGGACGTCGAGCACCGCCTCCGGAAAAGCTTTGCGCATCTGCTTTAATAAACCGGGCCCAAAGGTCAGATTAGGCACAAAATGATAATCCATCACATCAAAGTGAATGATATCGATGCCGGCCTTTAAGGCATCAGCTACATCCGCCTGCAGATTAAGCAGATCGGCTGACAGAATCGAACCTGCAAATTGAGTTACCGCCATTTAAATTTCTCCTTACTGCTCAGATGCAGCCTGCATTTCCTGCTTGACTGCAGCAAAGCTCTTGGCAAAAGGCTTAGCTGCCCGCACCGCGGCCGACAGCTGTCTTAACGCATCCTGTGCGCCCGCGCGGCTGGGGTATTCGCCCACGATCAGCACATACCACGGACGACCTTCACGCACGGTTTCATAAATCCAGTAGCGCCCGCTTAAGGCCGCTGAAACCTGCACCACATTCTGCCGATTCCGGCCGGCTACGATCTGCAGAGTATAGTGCGCGTCATTCTTGTAATTAAGCTCGCTGGAGCCGCCCGGAATCGCCAGGCCCGAGAACGGCACCTGCTCCGGACGCACTACCCCGGCCGCGCGGGAAGATTTTACAGAGGCAGCAGGTGCAGCGGCAGGCGCTGCCTTGACGGCAGATTCTGCTGCCGCCTGCGGCTGCTTCTTTTGAGCGGTCGGAGCAGGTTTTGCCGGCTCAGACTGAGGAGCCGCTTTTACCGGCTCAGTTTGGATCTGGGGAGCTGCCTTTTCAGACTTCACTGCAGGAGCCGGAGCGGGAGCTGCTTTCGGCTCTTTCTGCTGTTCCTGCTTTGCCGCAGCCTGACGTAGCGCATTGGCCTCGCGGCTTAAGCGCTGCGGCGCGGCCTCAGTCTTAGGGTTTACTGCAGATCCTGCCACTGCGGGCCGGGGTAAGTCAGGCCGATTAGAGCCTGCCTCCTCAATTTTATCGAGCTCCTTGCCCGATAAGGTAATACTGCGGTTGGTAGCGGCCGGCGGCGTTTGAGCCTCAATACCCTCCGGGATCGGAGAGTTCAGCGCGCCGTCGTCAATTAAAGCGCCGGACAGCGTACTGCTGCTGTCAGCTGCGCTCTCGGCGGCAGTGCTTGCTCCTGCGGCGCGCAAATCCGCCGGATCATTGTCCTTAAAGAAATTCCCGCCTACAAATAAAGCGGCCAGACACCCCAGTACAATGATGATGCACACGATGGTGATGAAAATGCCTGCAGAGCTGCGCTTCTGAGGCTTGGATGCCCCGGAAGCGGCTGCGGCCGCTGTGTTTTTATTAGGTTCTGCAGTTTGATTTTTGCTTTGTTCTGCCATGATTTGTTCCGTATATGCCAAGATGCTGCCGATTCTGCCCTGACAGCGCGTCAGCGCTGCCGGCAAAGAACTTTCTTTAATATTATAAACATGGCTCAGGCCATTATGGGCGCATACCTGACGCACCACCGCCATCGCCTCCTCGCCGGTTAAAGGCGGCACGCTGATTTCAGTGATTTCAAAGGCCTGCGGCAGGCGCTGCTTCTGCTCGGCCCACAAGGGCTGTCCCGAGAGCACAAAGGCAAAGCGGTTCTGCCCGGCAAACTCCTGATACAGCGCGCACAGCTCCGTATAAAACGAGGATACTGCGGCATCCGCGTCATCTGCAATCACCAGAATGCGCTTTTTGCCCGGCACCGGATGCTTGACCAGGCTGTCAGCTAAATTCAGAGAAGTGTCGCACTCTGCTCCGGGCAGCAGCTGCTTTAAAAAGGTCTCGCGCAGGCGCTGCAGCGTCATATCGCCGCTGCAGGGCAGGTACACCGCCCGCATGTGCCGCTCTGCAGCATTCACCAGCGCCTCGAGGACCGCTGTGCGCCCGCTGCCGCGCTCACCGCTTAATAAAATAAAGGCCTCTTGGCGGCTGACCTGCTGCAGCAGAGTATGTATCAGCTGCTCCTGGGTGCGCAGGCGCAGCCAGCTGGATGCGCTCATGCCTGCTCCTTAATAAACTGCGTCAATACGGCGGCCGCTTCCGCATCGGAAATATCGCTGTACACGGCGCTCCGGCCGATCCCCTGCGGCAGTACGTAGCGAATAGCCCCGTTTTTGACCTTTTTATCATGGCGCATTAAACGCAGGAAATCATCTGCCGTCATGCCATCAGGGATCTTGACCGGCAACTCGCAGCGCGCGATTAATGCGCAGATGCGCTGATACTGCTCCCTGCTCACTAAGCCCCTGTGCATGGCCAGATATGAGGCAAGGATCATGCCCAGACCCACCGCTTCGCCGTGCAGCCAGGTGCCGAAGCCTAAATAAGCCTCGACAGCATGCCCGAAGGTATGGCCTAAATTTAAGATGGCCCGGATGCCGCCCTCGCGCTCATCCTGCGCGACTACCTCGGCCTTAATGGCGCAGCAGCGCTTAACCATGGCAATTAAATGGGCCTTATCGGCAATCAGCGCGGATAAATCGGCGTGCTGCTCTAAATAAGCAAAAAACTCAGCGTCATAAATAATGCCGTATTTAATCACCTCTCCCATGCCGGCAGCGATTTCGCGGCGCGGCAGGGTATCGAGCGCCTGCAGATCAGCCGCCACCGCCTTGGGCTGATAGAAAGCTCCCACCATATTTTTACCCAAGGGATGATTGATAGCAGTCTTGCCGCCCACGGAGGAATCTACCATGGCAAGCAGAGTTGTCGGCAGCTGCACGTAAGGCACCCCGCGCATGAAGGTCGCCGCCGCAAAGCCGGCCATATCCCCCACCACGCCGCCGCCTAAAGCAGCCAGCGCGCAGTCGCGCGACAGCCCAGCCTCAATCAAGGCGGTCATGATCTGCATGTATGAATCAACGGTCTTATAGCTCTCGCCGTCCTTTAAGATCACATGATGAACCTGAAAGCCGGCAGCGCTTAAGCTTGCCCTGGTCTTATCTAAATACAGAGGAGCGACCGTGTCGTTAGTAACTATCATCAGCTCGCGCTTTTGGGGAAGCGCTTTTTGCAGCAGTTCCCCGTAAGCTAAATTAAGTCCGATATAAATAGGGTAGGAACGGTCTTTTAAATCAACCTGCAGGGTCTCCAGCATTTGGCAGTATGTCCTTATTCAAACAGTTTAATGCGCAGCCTGGGACAGCAAATCGCCCGCGCCATGCGCTTACATTGTTATTGTGCCCTATTCTGCGCTCATTTGCCGCAAAAGAGCTGGGATTAAGGCATATTTTTAGCGGTGATGGAGCAAATCAGCTGCCGGCCGCCGTGCCACGCAGATCTGCTGCTCAGGATGAAGTTTAAAGCGCCAAGATCCTGACTGGAAACTGCAGCAAAGAGGCTGCAAAGAAAGTACTTCATAAAAGGCGAACTCCAGCGCGGCTCAGTCACGCCTGCTCTCTTTGCTGCAGCAGTCTGCAGATCTCTGCAGCGCACTCTTCTGGATTTAAGCGGCTGGAATCAACTGCGACCATGCTTACCTCGCGGTACTGAGGATCACGCACGGCAAAGAGCTCAGTCAGGCGCTTTTTCGGATCGGCTGCCTGAATCATCGGTCGGTTGCGATCATTTAAAGTGCGCTGATACTGCGTTTCAACCGGACAGTACAGATAGACGCATCTGGCCTGCTCTTTGAGCAGCGCTCGGTTTTCCTCCCGTGAAGCTATACCGCCCCCTGAGGCGATAACGCAGGAGCAATCGGCTAAAGCTGCGCGCAGGGCCTGCGTTTCGCGCAGGCGGAACCCCTCTTCGGAAAACTGAGCAAAGATCTCCGGAATGGTCATGCCGTTATCGCGCACGATTTTATCGTCCAAATCCAGAAAGTCACGCTGCAGCAGCTGCGCCAGCACTTTTCCAACCGTGCTTTTGCCGCAGCCCATCGGCCCCACTAATACAATGGGCTTAATATGATGTAGATTTTCAGTCATGGCGGTTCTATGTCATTGCTGTTATTGATAGAAATACTGCTCTTATGCCTCGTTATAGTATCTAGCAATATCTTCCTCAGGCATATCACTGATTATTCTCATAATCACTTCTAAACTTACGTGTTCTTTTTTCATCTTTTTTATATAATCAACATTTTTATCCCAATGCGCTTCTGAACGCGTCTCTCTGCGGGTTTGCTCAATTAAATCTCGATCATGATTCTCCGCGGCCATAATTGCGTTGCGCTCTGCTAGATAGGCAAACCAATTATCATTGTCACGGGTGAAGATTTTTCTGCCACAGAAGCCTCCGTCATTATTTCATCCTGTTCATGCAGATACAGCTTTTTTTAAAGAAGCACCCCACGGATCAATCGAAGCAGCTCTCAGAACTTTATTTTCGCATCGGCATCCCCCGTCTTCAGCAAAATGGACAAACATTTCGATTAAGCTCATATCGTCGCTGCTGTCCTCGATTTTATCTTCTCAAACAAGGAAGCTCAGCTGCATCCTGCATGCTGAAGACTTTACCGACGTCCGTTTGCCGCTGCCCATCGCTCCAGCAGAACAAAGGGCTTTATCAGATTTAAGCTTTCAGTCATGCTGCTTTATGCTTTTTCCTGCAGAAATACTGCTCTTATGCTTCGTTATAATATCTAGTAATATCTTCCTTAGGCATATCACTGATTATTTTCATAATCACTTCTAAGCTGAAATGTTCTTTTTTCATTTTTTTTATATGATCGATATTTTTAGCCCAATCTGCTTCTGCTCGCGTCTCTCTGCGAGTTTGCTCAATTAAATCTCGATCATGATTCTCCGCGGCCATAATTGCGTTGCGCTCTGCTAGATAGGCAAACCAATTATCATCGTCACGGGTAAATACTTTTTCCGCCATAGCAACCTCCGTCATTATTTCATCATTTTTGTACAGATATTCTGCTTTTTTAAAGTAGTCAGGATCTTCATTGGTCAAGTAGTCCAGCCAGCGATCAATCCGCTTGATTTCTTTAGGTGCAAGACCGGTAAAATGCTCCCGCCAAACTGCCAAATCTACCGTATAGATGGCGGCCTTCTTGCTGAACTCAACGTGATCTTCTATTTCCATCATGCGATTACAGAAGATGAATTTGCCCGGAGCAGCATGCGGATGATGCGCTCTGTACTTATGCAGACAAATAATGATCACCGGCGGAGCATCGCTGTAGTTTTCGCCCCGATATAAGCTTTCAGCGGTAAGAGAAGATAGGTAATACATCAGACGATCATTAATAGAAGGCTCAACACGGATCTGACACTCTATATCCACCAGCCCCTGATCAGTCTGAGCGGCAATATCAATTACTGGGTACTTAAGATTTACTCTATGAGGCGTAAGCTCAGTGTTAACATAATTTAAATCGGCAATCACTAAAGGCTTTTCTGCCGCATAAGCTGCAAAACATGAATTAAGCAAAGAAATCAAAAACTTTTTATGTTCTTCATTACCGAAAAGAAATTTGAAGAACACGTCAGACAGCCGCTTGGTGATCTGTCTTTTTTCTTTTTTGGTGCTCCGCAGTTCAGCTTGAGCCTGCACGGCCTGCTGTAAATTGTTCGGTTCTGCGATCATGCGTTCTCCTTGCTGTCGGCCTGCCCAGCCGCTGCCTGCGTTTTAACTGAATCTTTGCTGCAGCAGTTTTTATGGGCAGAAACAGCGCTGCCAAGCTTCATAAAGCCATTTTCCCATGTTTGTGACTGCAAGTTAAGGGTTAGATCGTCTATTTTGCCAGACAACCTGCTGCAGCTGTTTTGCAGTTTCAAAGCTCAGAATCTGCACGTACCTGCCGCTGATATGGTTATACGGGACGAGGCACAGTCAGGGCAAGTTAAACAGAATGCTGCTGATGAAAAGCGTGCTTATATTTATGGGCAAAAGTTCGAGGCGCTGATGCTAAAATAGCGCGCAGATAAAACATAAGAATCAACATTAAAAAAACCGGACACTTCCGGCTGCAAGGATCACAGCTGTGTTTTTAAAAGCTCTTAAAGTCTGTCTTTGGTCAGGTTTATTTACTGCAGGTTTATGCGGCGGCGCGGTAGCCGGCATGTACTATCACGCCTTAGGGGTACTGCCTGATGTGGATGAACTCAAGCAGGTTACCTTTGAAACTCCCATGCAGATCTACACTAAGGACGGCAAGCTCATCGGCGAGTTCGGCGAGCACAAGCGCATTCCGGTGGCCATCGAAGATATCCCGTTAAAACTCCAGCAGGCCTTTTTAGCCATTGAAGATACCCGCTTTTATGAGCACAGCGGCATTGACCCTATCGGCATTATCCGCGCCGCTTTAGTCGCCCTGTCCAACGCTCAGGCCACCCAAGGCGCCAGCACCATCACGCAGCAGGTAGCGCGCAACTTCTTCTTATCGCGCGACAAGACCATTGAGCGCAAGCTCAAGGAGATCTTCATCGCCTGGCGCATGGAGCAGGTGCTGACCAAGGACGAGATCTTAGAGCTCTATTTAAATAAGATTGCCCTGGGGCATCGCGCCTACGGCGTGGCTGCCGCCGCACAGACCTATTACGGCAAGGATCTAAAGGATTTAACCATCGCCGAAATGGCGACTATCGCCGGCCTGCCTAAAGCTCCATCCACCTTAAATCCCATTTCCCATCCTGAGCGCGCCAAAGCCCGCCGCCATCTGGTTTTAGGGCGCATGCTGGATTTGGGCTATATTACTGAGGAGGAGTATAAAACCGCTGACGCCGCTCCGGCCAAGACCTATTATCATGCCGCTCCCCTCGATGTAAATGCGCCGTACGTGGCTGAAGAAGCGCGCAAATTCGTCATCGATAAATTCGGCGAGAGCGCCTACGTTGACGGCATCAAAGTTTACACCACCGTTGACTCCAGGCTGCAGGATTACGCCAATTATGCTGTCTTCAAGGGCGTCACTGACTATGACACCCGCCACGGCTACCGCGGACCTGCCGCCAATATCCATGATCTCAAGGACTTCACCATCACGGTGGATAACGTGCAGGATCTGCTGCAGGAATACGACGACTATCTTTACGCCCACCCTGCGCTGGTCACTGCGGTAAATGACGCCGATAAGACCATTCGCGTCTTTAAAAAGGACGGCCGCGAGTACTTCCTGCCCTGGGAGAGCATCTCGTGGGCCCGCGCTTTCAAGAGCGATCGCAATCAGGGACCGGCTCCCAAGCTGCCCTCTGAAATCTTTAAGGAAGGCGACATCATCTATACCTATATGACCGAGAAGGGGCAGGAGATGCTGACGCAGCTCCCGGAAGTCGGCGCCGCGCTGATCTCCCTTAATCCATACGACGGATCCATCGCCGCCATGGTCGGCGGCTATGACTTTGCCCTGTCAAAGCTCAACCGCGCCCTGCAGGCCAAGCGTCAAACCGGCTCGAACTTCAAACCCTTCCTGTACTCAGCCGCTGTCGCCAAGGGCATTGCAGTAAATTCGCCTTTCTGGGATCTGCCGATTAAGACCTGGGATCCGGGGTCGCAGACCTGGTGGCAGCCCACCAACTCGCCCAATCGCTTTGACGGCATCATGACGCTGCGTGAAGGGCTGGCCAAATCTAAGAACGCAGTCAGCATCCGCCTGATGCGTCAGGTCGGCGTGCCTGAATTTACTGAGCATTTAAAGAAGTTCAATATCGATGTTCCCCGTCATCAGCAGAGCGAGGCTATGGCCTTGGGCAGCGTCGAGCTCACCCCGCTGCAGACCGTAACCAGCTATGCAGCTTTCTTAAACGGAGGCTTTTTATTGGAGCCCTATCTTATCGACAAAGTTTACAAGGGCGACGAGCTGCTTTATGCCGCAGAGCCTAAATACGCTGATCCTAAGGCGCCTGATACTGTAGTAAATGCGGTGCCGCTTATCTATAAAGACGGGATTGAGCCTGATCCGCAGGCGGCCAAACAGATCTTAAGTCACGGCCACGCCTTTATCATGGCAGACATGCTCTCCTCGGTCATTTACGGCGGCCAAGGCATTCAGGGCCGTTTCTGGGGCACCGGATCGCGTGCAGCCGCCTACACCGGGCGCGATGATCTGCACGGCAAGACCGGCACTACCAACGACGTCCACGATGCCTGGTTTACCGGCTTTAACGCCAATCTCATCGCCACAGCGTGGATGGGCTTTGATAATGAGCGTGATTTAGGCTACTCCCGCACCAAGGGCCCGGAAGGCGGCGCTTATTCCGCCCTGCCGATTTTCACCGAGTACTTCAAGCGCGCGCAGCCGGCAGATTCCGTGCCCTCAGCTCCGATCACCAAGCCTGCAGATGTTTATCGCGCTGCCAACAGCTACGGTCTTTATGACTATGTGCTCCCAGGCAGCAGCAGCGCCAGCGTAGACCAGCAGGATGACAGAATGGAGATAGAAAATACCGGTACCTACAGTTCAGCAGTAGAAGATGGAGAGATCTTTTAACCAACACGCTTGAGTTTACACCAGAGGTTTCATGCATAGATGCTGTGGCTCAATTCACAAAATGCTTCAGCATTAACCTTTTTACAAGCATCTGAGATACAGGATAACTCGTGATATTCTCAATTACCGAAGGTATATTTCACAGTTAGAATTTTAGTCTTGACTCTTAATTGCAGAGACGTCAAACTCCTGGAAAAAGAAGCAAAAGAGCCGACTAAATACCGTATACCAATTAGATTATAAGGATCATAAAATGTTTCATTTTTTAATAACCGGTGCAACTTCAGGAATTGGGGCGGCCGTTCTAGAATTACTTTCATTATCAAATATCTATTACCCTGATAAATCAAAACTTAAGATAACGTTGGTAGGAAGAGGCGAAGAAAAATTGAAACAAACTGCAGATCTATATAAAAATACGGACATCAACTATCTGATCATTGATTTGCAGGATCCTCTATCAATAGAAGAAGCGCTAAAAGACGATCTTCAGAACCTAAAAAATGTTAATCGATTGATTTATTCGGCTGGACAAACACGAATAGAAGGCATAAGGCAGCTTTCAGTAAAAAGAAATATGGAAATATTAAATATCAATTATCTATCTTTTGTAGAATTGCTTAGAGTAATTATTTTAAATAAACCTGCCGAATCAAAACTTTCTGCCGTTGCCGTATCAGCACTTGCTGCTACCACAGGTGCGCCATATACAGACAGCTACAGCGCTGCAAAAAAAGCTCTTGAAGTCTATATCAAAAATTCATCACTTGAACTATTCAAATATAATACTATCGTAAATGCTGTTGCTCCAGCATACGTTGATACGCCAATGCTAAAATTTAACAGACTTATCAATAAAAATTTTGACGACAGTATAAAATCTATTCAACCGTTAGGACTTATTAGTCCTGAAGCTGCAGCAAAAGAAATCTTAAATCTACTTGAATCAGACTGCTGCGCTGGGACAATTCGTTTTCTTAATGCTGGTATGCAATATTAAAGAATTAAAGAGAGTTTTACCATGAAATGTATATTTCACAACGTTGCAATACGCTCAATAATCGGTGGAACAGGTTCTGAACAATATAATGCATCAGAGCTAGTGGCTCCTTTTGTGGGGCAAGACCAAGCAGAACGGCTTGTGCGTTCTTTAGGATTTAAAAAATTACGAGCAATTCCCCGCCCGCATACTTGTGGTGATTTAGCGACAGACGCGGCGCTTGATCTGTTTAAAAAAGAAAATTTAACAGGTAATGATTTTGATGCCTGTATTAGTGTTACGCAATCCCCTAATTATATCGTCCCGGCAAATACTTTTTACTATCAGGAAAAGTTAGGTTTAAATAAAGATTGTCTTTTTATGGATGTTATCCAAGGCTGTGCTGGATATATTTATGGAATCATGCAGGCTGCAATTTTGATAGAGAGCAAACGCATTAAAAGAGTATTGCTGCTGACAGGAGACACTTCAAGCATAGCAGCAAACCTCATTACAGCAGGACTCAACGGCAGAACAAACGTACAGGTAAGCAATGCTGCTATTTTTGGAGATGGAGCCTCGGCTACTATCTTAGAATTCTCAGAAGATACTCAGCCAATTACCTGCAATATTGAAAATTTTGGAAAATTTCACACAGTTCTGGAAGATGATTTCTGTAAAGCCATTCCATTAAGACCTCTGGATATAGATTCATTCAAACCAAACTTTCTCCATATTGACGGAACTGAATTAGCAAGATTTTCCATGAACGAAGTTCGAGACAACATTAAGCAAACCATGGAGCTTGCAGAAGTAACATGTGATAAGTTATCCTATTGCATATCACATCAAGCAAATCGTCCGATGCTAAAGTCTCTCGCACGCTCTTTGCAGGTACCTGCAGAATTTATTCCTTTTCTATCTGAGAACACAGGAAACACTTCAAGCGCTTCGATACCTCTTGCCATATCAGAAAATGTCTCACAATTAGACAAATTAAAAACAGCTCCAACTCTTATGACTGGTTTTGGTGTAGGCTTATGTGCAGGCTCAGCTATTGTAGATCTTAGGAAATGCAATATATACGAACCTGTTTATTTATAACAACTTTGCTAAAAGGAGCAATAACATGAAAAGAGCAGAAGCTTTAAAAGAAATTATTGACGTGGTTAACCCTAAAGATACGTTCGACGAAAACACTGTGATCGCTGATTGTCCTGATCTTGACTCACTAGGATTATTTAATATTGTACTGTTTTTAAACAGCATCGGACTTACTCCTACAGTTGAAGATCTCGCTGCGATGAAAACAGTCGGAAACATTTTAGATCTAGTATCAAAAGAGTAGCTTTAGAAATATCACCACAGATAGGCATCAGGCTCTTGCATACTTAATAGTTTTCTGTAGAGCCGTCATTATTGAAATGACATAGATACAGAGACATGCGGAAAACATTTGCTGAATTTAGATATTGCCAATCAATGCTCATGAAGGCTGGTATGCGTCGGGACTTGTCTGTAAACACTAATCATCATAACAAATAAGTCAGGACAGCCGGCCTTTAAAGCTTACACTACTGAAAAATCTACATTAAGTATGTGATATTGCAAAAATACAGATCTGCGGGCCGTACAATTATATTTTTATAAACAGTAATATTAATTTAAGCAAGAATCATGTATAAAAATAAAATTGTTTTCACAGATTTTTGTTTACTCAATAAAGAAACTCTTCTTAAGATCTTAGAACAGAGGAACTCTGATTATGTAAGAAAATGGATGGATAATGACAAAATTATCAGCATTAATGATCATTTAAATTTTTGTAAAAAATTAAAAAACAATAATTACCAAAAACACATTTACGTTACCATTAATGACGCTCCATACGGAGTAATAAACTTTAAAGCAGTAAATAATTTATGGAACTCGTGCGAAGGCGGCTGCTATACATTTAATAATCAAAAAATCCCAATGGGGCACGTTAATGCAATGGCTATCCAATGGATGCAGGCTAATTTTGGCATACAAAAAATTTTCTGTAAAATTAAAGCAAATAATTTACGCGCACTGCTACCATACTTACTAAAGCCGGATCCAACTTTAAAATTAATTAAGAAAGACACTCAATTCTACTATTTTATGAACGAGCTGGAACTGACGGCATCGGAAAAATATGTTAATAAATTGGCTGAAGTTTACAACGCTACTACCGTATTTAACATACTAATTTAGCAGTTTTGGGCAGAAAGTTAAATTTCTGTGAGATCACAAACTACTTCCACGTAAAGCAAAAACCTTTATTATCGCCAAATGCTTCAATAAAGGATGAATGCGATAATATGAGTGTGCGATTGAGGACTGATGTAAGCTCTGATTTCTTTGAACGAAGCAATGCTCATTTATATATTTTTTTAATAATCTCACCAGAGTTGTAGCTCTTAAAACCGGTTCGATATAATAGTCAATATCTATTGAATGCAAACTCAATATGTATTCAATATTATAACAATCTTCCCTAAGCACATCACCGCAATCAATACCGCTATTTAGAAACATTGCACTAGCGTAAATTGATGAGTTCTCAAGTAACGAATAATAGCAAGTAGTTGAGCCTCTAAATTCAGGCAGTTTTCCTGCGTGTACGTGTATAAATTTCTTACATTTAAGCAAATCATCTCCGATAATTTCACCAGGCGCACCTGAATAAATTATATATTTCTGTTTCAGGTCAGCAATAATTGAGTGATTAACTTTATCATTTATAACTGGATTAATTAACTTATATGTTTTAACATCATTTTTAATTAGAAAATCTTCATATTTATGTAATAAGCCTTCATCATAAAAAATAATACATGATGGAAAAATTAAGTTTTTAATTAATAACTCTATGTAAATCTCTGATCTTGTACTGCTGGCGCAAACCAGCGCAAATTCACTGAGTAGTTCAACTTTAGATTTAGGTATAAAAGAAGCATTTTCCAGACTTACTTCTAGCCGAACTGCCTCATTTGATAATTTAAATTCTCTGATATTATTGATAAAATCGTGAAAGGAGTGGTTATAATTAGTGAACAATGAATCTACAAATTTAGTTTCAAAAAAGACTAACGCGTTTATTATGGGTATATATTTAACGTCCATATACATGTATTTACTTTCAAGCGATATCAATATATCAACAAGTTTAATATATGAATTAAGATAAAAATATGAGAATTGATTAATCAATCTCTTGCATAGAATTTGCCCAAATTTAATATAATTATTTATATTCTTATAATCAGATTTTTTATCTGGTGACAAAATTATCGCACCATTCTTTTCTTTAAATGTATATTTTGAATACAAGCGCTTATTAACCTCAAACGTTTTTATGAGCATCTCAATAACAGAGTTTGAAATTAATTTATCTAGATCAGAGTCAACATAAGTATATATATATGACTCATAACATACGCCGTCATGGTCAAATCTTTTTATAAAGTCATGCCTATTCTGATAAAAAGCTTTTAACAACTCAACACCTTCAAAAGATGTGTAGTTATAATTCTGAATATTCTCTAAATTATTATCAGTTACGTATTGATATATCATTTAATATCCATCTTAAGCACAAGCTGGCTGATTGATTACGGCATTTTGAGAACCAGGACTTTTTGATACTGTTTTTATCCTAATTCCTAAATTCGTTTTTTCTT
>CALXNX010000022.1 GCA_944389865.1 uncultured Succinivibrionaceae bacterium | reverse complement strand
CGCATGGGCTAAGATAAAGCAGGTCACATCTATATCAAGACCAAAGAATATTATCCAGATTTATTGCTCAATGACGGGTATATGTCCGCAGCACAGGGCAGGAAAGGTGCGGCACCGGCTTTGCGCCTGGTTTTTCCGCGAGTTTGCAGAATGCGTCATGATTAATCCTTTAGGTTCATAAAAAAGTACTGCAGAAATCTGCGCGCCAGCCGATAAAGAGTTCAGAAGCTGATCATTGGAGGCTCTTATGCTGACCATGATAATGTTAGACCCGCCAAATGAGCAGGCACAAGCTTAGGAGAGAAAAGCGCCGGCATTTTGCCGGCGTCTGCGTCTTTACCATCTTTAGAGCAGCTGTCGATAAACAGCGGTGATGTCGCCTGCTGACAGCGGAATGTAGCCGTTGGCAATCAGCATGTGCTGGCGCGTCAATACCATGTCGGTAAACTCCAGGATCTGCCTTTCCTGCATCCCGCAGGCGGATAAGCGCTGCCGGGGCAGCAGACTTTGGCATAAAGCGCTGAAGGCGCTGAAAGCCTGATCTTCAGGGCAGTTAAAGAGCGCTGCCAGTAAGCGCTGAATGTCTGCCAGAGCTCCCTGCGGATTTTTCTTTTGATAGAGCGCGCAGACGGCGTCAAAGACTAAGTAATTGGCCTCGCCGTGCTTGATCTTCAAGCGTGTGCATAAAGGATAGGCCAGAGCGTGCACGGCCGCGCAGCCGGCATTGGCATAACTGATGCCTGCCATGGTGCCGGCCAGCTGTACTGCAGCCAGCTCCGCAGCCATGGCGCTGACTCCGGCGCCGGCGATATGCTGCCAGGAAGAGATCAGATCCTTTATGGCCTGCAGCGCCAGTACCCGCGAAAACGGAGTGGCTAGGGCGGACAAATAAGACTCAAAGGCATGGGTAAAGGCGTCAAAGGAGCTGGCGGCAAAGATCTTAAAGGGAATGTCGGTTAAAAACTCGGGACAGAGCAGGGCTGCGTCTGCAGATAATGCTGCTGAATTGAGGACCAGCTGCGCTCCTAAATCGGGGAAGTACACCGCACTGTAGGGAGTGACTTCCGAGCCGGTGCCCGGGGTGGTGGGGATTAAGACCAGCTCGCGGCTGCGCCGCAGATCCTGCGGCTGTGTGAAGCTTTCATGCAGCGGCAGCACCTGCTCTAAGGACAGGAGCTTGGCCAGATCTAAAACTGCGCCGCCGCCGATGCCGATCACGCGGCTGCAGTTCGCTCCGGCAGCATGGACAGCCTTTTCGACCAGCTCTTCAGTATTGGGGCCGCGGCCTAAATCGTCGCGCACCATTACGCTCACAAAGTCCGGCAGCTGCAGCTGCGGCGCCAAACGGCTTTCGGTGAGCACCAGGTCGCCGGATTTAAAGGGCAGAAGCGCAGACAGCTCTGAAATGCGGGCGGCGCTCATAATTTTTGTTTTGACCTCAAAGGCCTTTTCCATGACGATCATGCGCTCTCCTCAGCCGGATAACGGCGTTTTTATTTACTTGGACGGATATTAGGAGCTTAGCAGAAGATCCTGGGGCAGATCTTTGACTTTGCCCAAAATTCCGGCGGGAAAAGCGGCAAATCTGCGCCGATAAATTTGCGCGCCGGGTCAGGATTTTTCAGGCTCTTCACTTATAATAGGCGCGGTTTTTCTGGAGATCTCATCATGCTCAAATATTTTGCCGCCTGCCCCAAGGGTTTGGAAAGTCTGCTGCTGGCCGAACTCAATGCTTTAGGAGCGCAGCAGGTTAAGGAAACTGTTGCCGGTGCATCCTTTGCCGGCGATGCAGTTTTAGGCATGCGCGTGTGCTTATGGTCGCGCTTTGCCTCAAGAGTGCTGCTGCAGCTGACGAAATTTGCCTGCCATGACGACTTAGAGCTCTATATGGGCGCTTACGGTGTGCCTTGGGAGGATTATTTCTCTGAAAAACAAACCATTGCGGTGGAATTTACCGGCAAATCGGCCGCCCTCAGCAATACGCAGTACGGCGCGCAGAAGGTCAAGGATGCGGTCTGTGATCATTTCGTCAAATTAACCGGCACCCGCCCGAGCGTAGAGCGCCGCGATCCGGATATCTTAATTTACGCCAATCTGCATCACGGTGAGGTAAGCTGCGGTCTGGACCTTTCCGGTCACGCTTTATTCTGGCGCGAGTTTGAGCGCGAGACCGGCAGGGCGCCCCTGAAGGAAAATTTAGCCGCGGCCATGCTGGTCCGTACCGGCTACACCGGCGGCAGCTTCTTTGATCCGATGTGCGGCTCCGGCACTTTATTGTGGGAGGCAGGGCTCATCGCTGCCGATATCGCCCCTGGACTTAAGCGCCGGCATTTCGGCTTTTTTAACTTCAAGACCTTTGAGAAGTTAAAGCCGCAGTGGGATGAACTGATGGAAGAGGCCCGCAGTCGTGCTGCGGCGGGCCTTGCCAAAGCAAAGGCTGAGGGCATCAGGCTTATC
Organism: uncultured Succinivibrionaceae bacterium; assembly: GCA_944389865.1. GTDB lineage: Bacteria > Pseudomonadota > Gammaproteobacteria > Enterobacterales > Succinivibrionaceae > Avisuccinivibrio. The sequence continues at coordinate 35,019 of CALXNX010000022.1, read as the reverse complement.
GGTACCGATGCCGATGAGCGCATGCTGGAAAAGGCGCGCGAAAACGCCGAGCGCGCAGGCTTGGCTGAGCTTACCGAGCTTTCCTGCTCGCGCATTGAGGATTTAACTGCGCTGCCGGGCGGCACGCGTCCTGAGCCCCTTACCATTGTCACCAACCCGCCTTACGGCGAGCGCATGGGCAATTTCAATGAGCTCATTCTGCTCTACGGCGCTTTAGGCGCTAAGCTCAAGGCTTTATGCCCGGGCGCACGTCTGGGCGTCATTTCATCGTCTGAGGATCTGCTCTCCTGTCTGCGCCTTAAGGATGAGAAATCCTACAGCTTATTTAACGGAGCGCTGGCCTGTCAGCTGCGTGTCTATACCTTAGCCGCCGCCCCGGATGGCGCGGCTGACGGCAGGGCAGCGCTGCCGGCCCCGGATTTTGCCAATCGCCTGCAGAAAAACCTGAGCCGCTTAAAGAATTGGGCTGCGCAGCAGGGACTTAACAGCTACCGCATCTATGACGCCGACATCCCCGAGTACAATGCCGCAGTGGATCTTTACGGCGATTACGCAGTGCTGCAGGAATATCAGGCCCCCAAAAGCGTGGCCGCAGGCCTGGCCCGCCGCCGTCTCTTGGACATGATCGCCGCGCTGCAGCTGACTTTGAAAATTCCCGGATGCAATCTTATCGTCAAGGAGCGCCAGCGTCAGGCAGGCTCCGAGCAGTATGAAAAGAATGCACAGAGCGAGCACATCACCGTTACCGTGACGGAAGGTGAGTTGCGCTTTAAGGCCGTGCTCGATGATTATTTGGACAGCGGCATCTTCTTTGACTCGCGGCCCATCCGCGCCCTGATTGCCAGGGAAGCTCAAGGCAGGGATTTTTTAAATCTCTTTGCCTATACCGCCACCGCTTCAGTGAGCGCCGCCGCAGGAGGGGCTGCATCGACCTTAAGCGTCGATATGAGCCGCACTTATCTTACCTGGGGGATGGAGAATTTTGCGCTGAATAACATTAATTTAGGGCATAAGCATGAATTTCTGCAGGCCGACTGCCTGGCCTTTTTATCCGCCCCGGGCGAGCGGAAGTTTGATCTTATCTACTTAGATCCGCCGACTTTCTCCAACTCCAAGCGCATGAGCCGCAGCTTTGAAGTGCAGCGCGACCATGTGCCGCTTATTTCCAATACCTTAAATCATTTAAAGGACGGGGGCGCCGTGATCTTCTGCTGTAACCGCCGCGGCTTTAAGTTAAATGCAGAAGCCTTGGCCCCGTACGGGTTTACGGTGGAGGATTTGAGCGCCGCTACCATTCCGGCCGATTACGCCCGCGATGCCGATATTCATCACTGTTATAAACTGACCTTTAATCAGGCCGGTCAGACTGCAGAGCCCGAGCCCTTAGTGGAGCTCAAAGCCGCCCCGCGCTGGTCCAAGCTGCTGCACGGCCGTACCGGCGACCGTCCGCAGCGTCCGGATCGGCCTGAGCGTTCCGCCCAGCCGCATGAAAAGGTCTGGGGCCTGCCGCAGGCAAAACCGCGCGCCTTTACTGGCGGCAGCGGCCGGCCGTTGAGCGAGCAGGGCAGTGATTCTTCGTACCGCAGCGTTCCGCGTCCGCCGCGCGGGGATCAGGAGCGCCGCGGCAGCGGCAGCCCTTACGGGCGCAGGCCCCGCCGCGCCGACCAGCGCCGCGAGGCTCCCAAGCCGCGCGTTTTCGGCCCCTCAGGCGTGAAGGAAGATTTGTAAATGGCGCTTATCAGCATTTTAAAAGGCACGCTGGCCTACGGCGATGCTCCGCTGCTGCAGCAGGCGGACTTTGCCCTGGAGCCGGGCGAGCGCATCTGCCTGGTAGGCCGCAACGGCGCGGGCAAGTCGAGCCTTTTGAAGGTCTTAAGCGGCGAGAATCAATTAGATGACGGGCGCATGATCAGCCGCCAGGGCCTGAAAGTGGTCCGTTTGGCGCAGGATCCGCCGCTCGATATCCACGGCACCGCCTACAGCATGGCCGCACGCGCCATTCCGGTGGTGGGTGAGGCGCTGGCTGAAGTGTCGCTGGGGCATGATGAGGACGGCTCTTCAGCAGCCTTTATTGAAAAGCATGACGGCTGGAAATATGACGGCGAGATCTGCCGCATCCTAAACAAGATGCAGATTGACCCGCAGATTTCATTAGAGAGTTTATCCGGCGGCTGGCGGCGCAAGGTGGCATTGGCGGCTGCCCTGGTCTGCGAGCCTGAAGTGCTGCTTTTAGACGAGCCTACCAACCATTTGGATATCGAAACCATCGGCTGGCTGGAGCAGTGGCTTTTGGCCTACAGCGGCACCTTGATGTTCATTACGCATGACCGCGCCTTTGCTGATGATCTGGCCACCCGTATTGTGGAGCTTGACCGCGGCAGGCTGTATTCATATCCGGGCAATTTTGCCGCTTATCTGCGTCTGCGCGATGAGCGCCTGCGCCTTGAAGAACTGGCCAACAAGGAATTTGACCGCGTGCTGGCGGAAGAAGAAGCCTGGATCCGCCGCGGCGTTAAAGCGCGTCTGGCCCGCAATGAAGGACGCGTGCGCAATTTAGAGGATTTAAGACGCCAGCGCCGCGAGCGGCGTGATCGCATGGGCCGGGCCATCATGCAGATCTCCGAGGCAGATCGCTCGGGCAACATCGTCTTTGAGCTTACTGATCTCAACGTATCCTTCGGCGATCACAGTGTGATCAATAATTTCTCGGCCACCGTGATGCGTCAGGATCGCATCGGCATTGTGGGACCGAACGGCGCCGGCAAAACCACCCTGATCAAGGTAATGCTCGGTCTGATGCATCAGACCCACGGCAAGGTGCGCCGCGGCATGAATGTGGAGTATCAGTATTTCGATCAGTATCACGAAAAGCTCAATCTGCAGAAGACCGTGGCGGACAATGTGGCCGAAGGGCGGCGCGACGTTATCATCAACGGCAAAACCCGCCATGTGATCTCCTATTTAAGCGATTTCCTCTTCACCGGCAGAAGAGCGCGCAGCCCGGCTTCTGTGCTCTCAGGCGGCGAGAAGAACCGTCTGCTGCTTGCCCGCATGTTCGCCCGGCCCTGCAATGTGCTGGTGATGGACGAACCGACCAACGATCTTGATTTAGAGACCCTGGAGCTTTTAGAGGATCTCATCGCCTCTTTTAACGGCACGGTGATTGTGATCAGCCACGATCGCCGCTTTATCGATAAGGTGGCTACCGAGACCTGGGTCTTTGACGGGCACGGCAATATCGAAACCATCGTGGGCGGCTGGAGCGATGTGCAGGCCTATTATCAGCGCCGGGAACAGTACGCGCGGGCCTTAAGGCAGGAGGTCAAGTCTGCTCCGGCAGCTAAGAAGACGGCAGCGGATGACAAGCCGGACGCTGAAGCTGACAGCAGCGCAAAGCGCGGCATTTCCTTTACCGAACGCCATGAGCTGGAGCTTTTGCCCCAGGAAATTGAGGTTTTGGAGCATAAGCTAGCCGAGCTTGATGCCAAGGCCGCTGATCCGAGCATCTACAGCGGCGACGGCACCGAGGTCAAGGAGCTGCTGGCCGCACGCGAACAGGTCAGCAGCGAGCTGGAGGCCAAATACGCCCGCTGGGAAGATTTAGAGGAGCGCTCCCATGCATGAATTTAGCATCATTGATCTGCACTGCCACTCCAGTGCCTCTGACGGAGCCTTAAGTCCGACTGAGGTGGTGGAGTTCGCCGTCTCCCGCCATTTAAAGGTTCTGGCCTTAACCGATCACGATACCATCGACGGCATTCCGCAGGCGCAGGCTGCAGCTGAGCTGGCCGGACTGCAGCTGATCCCGGGCATTGAGATCTCGACCTCGTGGCGCAATTTTCAAATTCACGTGGTAGGGCTCTTTATGGATCCGCAGCACGATAAGCTGCAGGAGCTCCTGGCCCGGCAGCGCCAAAAGCGCGATGAGCGCGCAGTGGAGATTGGAGCCAAATTAGAGCGTCTGGGCTTTGCCGATGCTCTTGCAAGGACAAAGGAGCAGGCCGCTCCAGGCGCTGCTATTACCCGCGGCAATTATGCGCGCTTTATTGTTTCTACCGGCGCGTGTCAGACCAGTGATGAAGCCTTTAATAAATACTTAAAGCGCGGCCGCCCGGCCTACGTCAATACGCAGTGGGGCAGCGTGGCTGCTGCAGTAGAGACTGTCGCAGCGGCAGGCGGCGTCGCGGTGCTGGCCCATCCGCGCCGCTATGTGATGACCAATACCAAGCTGCGCGAGCTCATTGCCGACTTTAAAGCCGCAGGCGGCGAGGCTCTGGAAGTGGCCTCGGCGCAGCAGCGGCCGGCCGATCGCGATTATTTAGCGCAGCTGTGCGGCCGCTTTGACCTGCTGGCCTCGGCGGGATCGGATTTTCATCAGGCGGGAGTCTGGCGCGATCTGGGCTTTAATCTGCAGCTGCCCGCAAACTGTACCCCGCTGTGGCAGAGTGCGCGCTGGGGAGAGCGCTTTTCGGTGCATGATCAACGCCGCAGCGCGGCGGCGCAGCCGTCGACCTGAAGGTTTTCAAGCAGAGAAAAAGCATGAGAAGTGCAGCCTTTTATGCCGGGCAGGCAGTTTTCATCTGCGGCAGTACCGGTGGCTTAGGGCAGGCCATAGTGCATGAGCTCTGCGCCTGCAGAGTCCGCGCTTTAGTCTTAAGCGCCAGGCGTGAGCACATTCTGCAGGAGCAAAGGCAGTACGCTGCTGCGCACGGAGTTGAGGTGCAGATCTGTCCGGGTGATTTCACCGATCCCAAGGTGCGTGCGCTTGCTATGAGCATGGCCGCAGCGGCCGGATGTCAATGCTTGATCCTGGCGGCCGGACAGGTTCCGGCGCATGCTCGAGATTCTCTCGAAGATCCAGCGGCTGTCGAGCAGATCTTTAAATTGAATGCGCTGGCACCGCTGCAGTTTCTGTATGAGAACGCAGATAAGTTCACTCTCGGCACGAGGATTGCGCTCATCTCCTCGCAGGCCGCGCTCTATCCCATTCCGATGCTTCCGGTTTACGGCTCAGCTAAGGCCGCATTGTCCTACGCGGTGCAGGCGCTGCAGCCGCAGTTTGCTGCGCGTAGGGTGAAGCTGACCTTCTCCGATGGGCCGGCGCTTTGCCGGGCGCTGCTGGTTTAAGATCTCAGCTGAGCAAGCAGCGGTACTGAGTTTAAATGCTCTTGCACAGGGAAGAATGCGCACGGTCTTCCCGTGGCCCTTAGCTGTCGGCATCCGGCTGCTGCCCTTCTTTCCGGCCCTGCTGCGCCGGTACCTGCTGCGTTACTTTGCCTTTGATACCTTGAATGAGTAGGGCCGCTGTATTTGCTGGTGATCCTATTGCCTCCATTTTCATGAGCACTGGCAGGCTTTGGACAGCGGCTTTGATGCAGATGGTCTCCCCTTGTCGCGATCATCTCTACGACAGCCGCTGTACGCCGTATCTGGCCCGCAGGAAACCGCTGGAGACTATGTCTGCTTAAAAAGGACAGCGCTTGGCTGGAGGATCCTTATTGTCATCCAGCACGTGCACCTTAGGAATTGCGCTATCAGTTAAATTTATCCGCTGCGCTGTAGATTTTTAAGATCGGCATGAGTATGCTTTAAACAGACATAATTTCGGAACAATGCATAGAAAGCGGCTTAAACATTATGCATACTCGTGTTTATGCAGCTTTACTGCAATTTCAGCAAGCACAGGATCACAAACTCATGCCGGTAGAATATCTGCCTTATACTCCTAACATTATTAACGGTCAGGCCATCTTAAATAACTTTACCCGCACCCGTAAATATCTGCACTACAAAGGCGATACGGATCTTGAGCCGCGCTTAGAGCGCGGACTGCCGCTGTATGAATGCGAGTTAACGGAAAAAATCGGCTCACAGCCGAATGATAATATGCTGATTCGCGGCGAGTGTCTGACTGCCTGCGCTTATCTTAAAAAGCAGGGCATTAAAGTTGACCTAGTCTATATTGATCCTCCTTTTGCCAGCGGTGCTGATTATGCTAAAAAGATCTTTCTGCGCCGCAACCCGCAAAAAGCGGCTGAACTTGATCAGGCTGCTCAGGAGCTGAGTGATGACGAATTCAGAGCTTTTGAAGAGAAAATGTACGGGGACATCTGGGACAAAGAGCGCTATTTAAACTGGATGTACGAAAATCTATGTGCCATTAAGGAAGTAATGAGTGATACTGCTTCGATTTATGTGCATTTGGATTGGCATATTGGGCATTATGTCAAAATCTTAATGGATGAGATCTTCGGGGAAGACAATTTTCTTAACGATGTAATTTGGTATTACAGAAGGTGGAACATCGCGGGTAAACAATATGCAAGAAACCATGATTTGCTTTTTGTGTATGTAAAAGATAAGTCACAGTACACATACAACCAGCTGTATATTCCTAAATCTGAAAAATCCAGTGCCCAAGGCGTTTCATGGAAAAGTGTAATCGGAGAAGACGGGGTAAGAAGGTCTATTCTTACTGACGAGCCTACTAAGGGCGTTCCTATGCCGGATGTGTGGGAAATTTCAATGATTAATCCCGTAGCTAAAGAAAGAGAGGTGGGGTACGCTACCCAAAAGCCAGAAGCTCTCTTAGAACGCATCATTAATGCTTCCTCCAATGCAGGCATGGTTGTCGCTGACTTCTTCGGCGGCAGCGGAGTTACTGCTGCAGCAGCGCATCGCTTAGGCCGGAAGTTTATTCATGTGGATATCGGCATTAACAGCATCCAAACTGCCCGGGACCGGCTGATTGCCAATCAGGCTTCATTCTCCGTTTACGAAATTAAAGACGGCGTATCTTTGTACCGCAATCCGGTGCAGACTATGGATAAGCTCAAATCCATAATTCCCAATCTGGTCAATCAGGACGGGCTGGATAAGTTTTGGGAGGGTGTGATTAACGATCCCAAATACGGTGCAGTCCCGGTATATGTGCCTAATCTTACTGACAGCACCACTAAGCTGTTAGATCTGGCGCTGCTGGATCGGATCATGAATGAGGCTATGCCGGATCTGCCTTACGATACCAAAAAGGTGATCATCTACTTTATTGACAGCATTCCGCTTACAGAGCTTAAGGCCTACTATCATGAATATCAGGTTACCGGCTATGAAATTGAGTTTAGAGATTTAAAGCCGCTGCTGCGCTTTAATACAGTGTGTGAGGATGACTGCAACTTTAAGATCAGCGCTGAAAACAGCTCATGGAAGGTAGTTATCAATAAATTCTTCAGCGATCGCATCTATAAAAAGCTTGAGGACTTCAATGCCAAAGTTATTGCAGATATTTACAGCGGCAAAAAGACTAAGCAGCAGCAAATCAGCCTGTCTGAAAACGGCCTTGAGTGCATTGAGCTCATCTCAGCTGACTGCACTAATGCTGACGGCGTCTGGCAGTCTGATTATGAAATCAAAATCGGCACAGACAGCAAACTTTACATTAACGGACAAAAGCAGAATTGCTTCTGGGACGGTACGCTTACCTTAAACCAAAAGCCGCTGCGGCTTAAGATCCGCAATATCTGCGGTGATGAAACTGAGTTTAAAGTAAAGTACTGACCTGTGCTCTGGGATTAATTCAATGTTTTATAAGTTAATTACTGCCAAAAGGGATGAGTGGTACCGCCAGAGCAGCTGTCCTGCAGGAGCGCTTGCTGCAGAGATCAGAAAAAAAGGCCGGCTGCGTGATCCGCAGATTGAATCCATTAAAACCTATCTCTTTTTGAAATTGGCCGGCCAAAATAAAAGCCTGGCGCAGCTGTTTAAAGAGGGATTTTTCTGCTCTTTGGATTTAGATCAGGAAGCGCTGCCGCGCCCGCTGTATAACTTTTACTCAAGTGATCCGGCGGCCCGCTCTTTTTATGAATATGCCAAGGCTCTTGAAACCGGCAGTGCCAAAAAAGTTAAGAAAGCCGATGCATCGCTGCTGCAGAAAATGCTGAGCTCGCACTCTTTTGAGTACGACTTCAATGACGTCATCGACAAGATGTTTTATGAGGTGTCATACGCAGACTATATCTTCAGTCTGCCGATGGGCGCCGGCAAAACATTTTTAATGGCAGCCTTTATCTACCTTGATTTGTATTACGCTCAGTTAAATCCGCAGGATCCACGTTTTGCCCACAACTTTCTGGTCTTTGCGCCATCCGGTCTGAAGTCATCCATTATGCCCAGCCTGAAGACTATTGCTGACTTTGATCCGGCATGGATTTTCGATGACAATACCGCAGCGCAGCTGAAGAGCTTAATCAAATTTGAGATCCTGGATGAGCAGGCCGGCGCCAGAAAAAGCAATCGCGTGCGCAATCCCAATGCGCAAAAGATAGCTCTGCATCAGCCATTTTCCGAAATGATGGGACTGGTGGCCGTCACCAATGCTGAAAAAGTGATCCTTGACGGGCTGAACGATGAAAATGCTGACAGCGCCGGCAATGAGCTGCGCGACTTAATCGGCTGCATTCCCCATCTGTCCATCCTGATTGATGAAGTGCATCATGCTGCGGCCGCTAAAAAAGAAAGCAGCGACGTCAAATTAAGGCAGGTGGTCGAAAGCTGGGCTCTGCGCCGTTATCAGCCTGATTCGCATGCCGCCCGGAATCAGAGCGGCTCGGTAACTGCAGTTTTGGGCTTCAGCGGCACTCCCTACGTAGATAGGGCTGAGAAAATTGATTTCGGCATCGGTACTGCCTTAAGCAGCAGCTTTATCAATAATGTGGTCTATTACTATCCGCTCTCTAAGGCGGTAAAAAGCTTTTTAAAGAAGCCCAAAGTCTTTATTCCCCAGGATCCGCAGCATGCCGTAGCCTCCCGGGAATACATTATTGAAAAGGGCCTGCAGAGCTTCCTTGAGCACTACAAAGACAAGTGCTATGACGATAATACCTGCCCTAAAATCGCCGTGTACTGCGCCTTTGTGGAGGAGCTGGAAACTGAAATTTACCCGCGCGTCTGCGAGATTGTCAGCAAAGCAGGCTTGGATCCGCATACTGCAGTACTGAAGTATCACGGCGGAGGCAAAAACAATGCTTTTGCCCTGCCTAAAGCCAATGCGGCAGCTTTTGCTAATTTAGACAGCCCGCTGTCTCAGGTAAGAGTGATCCTGCTGGCTCAAATCGGCAAGGAAGGCTGGGACTGCCGCAGTTTAACCGGAGTGATCCTGTCTGCGGCCAACGTCTGTAAAACCAATATGGTGCTGCAGACCTGCTGCCGCTGCTTAAGACAGGTAGGCGGCCGTACTGATAATGATGCGCAGATCTGGCTGAACCGGGATAATGCTGAAATTTTAAACAAGCAGCTGCAGAAAGATCATGATATGACCTTAGCTGAGTTTAAAGCTTTAGGAGAACATGAAAGGCGCGCTGATACGGTTCCAGTCCATGATCGCAGGCAGGCGCTGCATTTAGGCCGGCTGGTCTATTTCAACATGGAACTGACTAAACCTGTTTTTAATCAAAGAGCCAGGGATGTTAATGCTGAACTGCTGAAGATCCAGAAAGATGCATTTGCAAATCGGTTTATTACCACAGTGCGTACCGGGATCAGTAATCTTAATCACACTTTAAGGCTGACAGCAGAACAGGATCTGGTGGCTGCAGAAAATGCCCTGATAACTTTCAGCGGCTGGCTGCACTTAATCTGCAGGGAGTCAGGCTCCATGTCTCTGTTGGATGAGCTGCTGCAGCATCAAGTCGATTTATCCTCCATTTTCTACAGCATCACTGAGCCTTACGATCAGGACCGCGGGATTTATCAGTTAAGCCCTAAATACGATCAGGCAGCCCTGCGCGCGGCGGTCAGAAGATGCTTCTACCCCGAGCGCACAGCAGATGTTAAAACTGTGTATCAGCGCATTGATACCGAGTTTGCCAAGGTAGATCAGGATCCGGGATACCCATTGCCCTTGAGCAGCGATATGTATCTGTACCCTGAGGACAGCCGCGCAGTGGAAGCGGTCCTCAAGGCGGATGTCGGGGTGGCGCCGGGCTTAAGCGTGGAAGAGCTGCGCAGTCTAATCGCTCAGGAAAGCGATCCGGACAAGCTCAAGATCCTATTCAATCAATACGATGAGCTGATTAAAACCCCGCCTCCTGAACTGCTCCCCGAGCAGATCAGGAACCACACGCTGCACTATATCCCGTACTGCTTAAACGGCAGTTTGGAGCGCACCTATTTTGCAGATGATATTCTGAATGTGGTCACGGCAGCAGGTTTGGATGTGTTCTACAACGGCGATAACCGGCGCGGCAATTTATTCATCAAATGCTACGTCAAAAGAGACGGCAGGTGGCGCAGAACCAACAGCTATCGGCCGGACTTTTTAATTGCAAAAAGAAGTGCTGACGGTTCGACGGTGGAGCAAATCTTAATGGTGGAAACCAAGGGCAGCGGCTTTGAAGCTGACTTTGCGCTCAAACGCGGCTTTATGCAGGAGTTTATCCGTTTTAATCAGGCGCAGCACAATCCGATTGCCTTTGATTTTCTGTATCTGCCGGAAAGTCTGACTGCAGCTGAGCGGACTGCGCTGACAGCTGAAAAGATGGAGCAGTTTTTCAGCATTAAGCTGAAAAATGAAACGTGAAATCCTGTGCGGTCATCTGCTCAAAACGTGGAGACTGCCGGCAGCAGGTGTAAAATGAGGACAGTGAACAAATCCTGCATTTTTAGAGAGTTTTAACATTACATCTCCGGAGATCAGGCATTAGATCCGGAGATTGAGTTTTTTAAGCGGCATCTTTGAGATGAGTATTTTTAACTATCGCCATAATTTCGGCGATGCAGATGCATCGTCAAGCAGGCATTTTCTTAATGCCTTAGCCAACGGAGCTGATCCTGACCTTATTATCTGGAAGTCTCCGGTTGAGGATTTCAACACCAATTCGGTTCTTACGGTCAATCCCGGTGAGGAAGCGCTGTTCTATAAAAATGGGCAGCTGATGCAGGTTTTCGGCCCGGGGCGCTATGAGCTGAAGACTGAGAACTATCCTTTTCTGAGTGCGCTGCGCAATATCTTAAGCGGCGGAGAGTCTACTTTTACCTGCCAGGTATTTTTTGTGCGCACGGCCATGAGCATGGAAATTCTCTGGGGCACTGATTCGCCTATTCAAGTGCGCGATCCGGTGCAGCAGATCCAAACCTCGCTTACGGGCAGAGGCGCATACAAGATCACTATCGCAGATGCTCCGCTCTTTATCAGCAAACTGGCGGGCTTTGTGGAAGAATTTAATGTGAAGAACCTGGACGATTTCTTCTTCCATCAGTTCCTGCAGACCATCAAATCATCCATTGCTAAAGCTCTGATGCAGGCGCAGGAGGAGATTTTAGGCGTCTGCGCAAAGCTTGACGATCTGGCTGCCGTCATCGGAAGTCTGCTGCAGCCGGTCTTTGCGTCTTACGGCCTGAAGCTTGCCGTTTTCAATATCAATGCTCTGGATATTGCCGAGGACGATCCTAATAGAGCAGAGCTTGAAGCTGCTTATCGCCGCAAGCGCGAGCTGGCACTTCTGGGCAGCGACTATGAGCGCATCAAGAGCATGGAAATTATGAAGGATGTGGCCAATAATCAGGGCGCAGGCGGCGATATGTCCGCAGCCGGTGCGGGGCTTGGAATGGGCTTTGCGGTATCCGGCATGATGTCCAAATTCTCCGGCAATCTGTTTGGCGCCGGCGCTGCGCCTGCAGCCAATCCTGCGGCGGCAGCTCCGGCTGACGATCCGGCAGCTAAGCTTGCCAAGCTCAAGACCATGCTTGAGGCAGGTCTCATTACGCAGGACGATTACGACAATACTAAAAAACAGATTCTGGCAGCCATGCTGCAGTAAAAGGGAGACGCCATTATGGGAAGTACTTTGGCTTCATGGGCTTTGAAAGCGCTGTTTCTTATTGTCTTCAACTCGATATATTTTGTTGTTTTTGATGAAAATAATCCTGCAGATGCCGCCGCGACGATCTCTTATATTTTCATTCAGATCTCTTATATCATCATGCTGATCGTCATCAGCTGCACTAAGAGCCGGCGTAATCTGGCGGTGCTGAGCTTCAGCCTATACTCCATTGCCGCCGCATATTTTGCCGTCACTTTACTGGCCGGCTGCATCTTTATGGCGCTCAATCACTATGCCGCATCAGCTTTTATTGTGCAGGCGGTAATAAGCGCCGTTTTTGCAGCTCTGCTCCTCGCCTCGTACCTTGCCAATCTGCATACCGCAGGCTCTATCGAAAAGCAGCGTCAGGACGGTGAATTTCTGCAGCAGTTCTCTGCGCAGCTGCAGGTATGCTTGGATCTTGTACGCCGCAGCGGCAATGCGCAGGCTGCGGATGCTTTAAATGAACTCATCACGCGGGCGTCATCCAGTCCCCTGGTGTCGTCCCCGCAGGCCGGAGCTGTAGAACAGCAGCTCATGGCTGCGCTGGCTGAGCTTAAAGAGGCCTGCGTTCATGGGCAGTATGCTCAGGTGTCTGCCACAGCCCAGAGCATGATTTTTGATTTATCACATCGCAATACACTGCTGAAACAGCAGGGAGTTTAATAAAATGAGCGAAACTACGTCTGCCGCATTAAAGCTGCAGCAGTTTAAATGTCCAAGCTGCGGTCAGAACATCACTCAGCTGACCCCGTTTAAGGCATCGGTAGAGTGTCCGTACTGTCATCAAGTATCGCTTAACCCGCTGATTGTCAATAAATCCATGCGGCTGCCGGAGCGCGTCATTCCCTTTACGGTAACTCAGGACGATTTCGGCGAACAGATCATCGAAGCGCTGGTAGATGAAAAGAATCTGCCTTTGGATTTGTTCAATCAAATTACCTTCGATTCGCTGATTAAAGCCTATCTGCCCATGTATGAGTACTCGGGCAATTTTGAGGCCACTTGGAGCTGTGATGAGCGCTACGCGGTCGAAAAGCAGCGCATGAGAAATAACCAGGTCGAGACCTACAAGGAATATAAATACCGCCCGGCCCATGGTGATGCCTACGGCAATTTCTCTATTCTGTGCTTAGCCTACAGCGGCGAAGATGTGCCTCAAGAGCTGCAGGATTTTGCCAGCGCCATTGACAATCCTGGGGCCAGCTCCTATGAATATGATCCGAGCCTGATGGGCCTCGATGAAGATCAGCAGCTCATTACGCTGGAGATGAATCTGGATCCGCGCAAGATCTGGAGTACTTTCGGCAGACAGTATGTTGAGCAGAAGGCCGCCGAAGAATGCGGCCGTCAGGCTCCGTCAGATAGAAAAAATCTGCGCACTTCCGCCAAAATAGATTTGACCGCTGACGGCGTGTATACCATGGTGCCGTTCTGGTTTGTTTATTTCTTCTACAATCAGGAGCGCTGGCACTTCATTACTGAAGGCTCAGGATCCTGCCAGTATTTAAGTGCACCTCAGTCTAATGCCATTAAGTTTACCCGCTGGGGCATTGCCGCGTTGTTTTTAATTTTAGCCGCTGCTGCTTTATTCCTGATGAGCGATATCATCACAGCTGCCGTCTTCGCCGGCTGCGCATGGCTGGGTACTAAGGTTTACGACTTCATTAATAAGAAGAAGCGTATTGCTGCAGCCTGCAGAGCTTTCCCGGAATCTAATTTCGCTAAAAGCCATAGTTAAGCTTTAAGGCGGTGCTGTACTTGGTGCAGTGCCGTCATCCCGGCATAAGCACGATTTGTTCGTGCCTGCCGTATAACCGCTTGTTCCGTAACTGCTCATAGCAGATGATCGGCCGGCGCAGTGCGCTTTACATGATATTAGGCCGGAAAGCCCATCAGCTTCAGCTGATGGGATGAACGGCCGAAAAATCCAGCTGCGCCTCATCGTGCGCGCTTAAAGGCTCGTCGGCAAAGGCGGCAGTGATAAGGTCTGCAATGAGCGAATAATCCGCAGGAGCTGCCTGCCGAACTGCAGTCTGCATCTTAATTTTCAAAAGGGGCCGGATCACCGCGTCCGATGCGGCGCACTATGGGCTGACCGTCTTCAAAGCGGATCACCGTAGTCGCCTCAGGCAGAAGTACGCCGCCGTCCACAATCACATCCACAATAGAGCCTATTTTATCGTTAATCTCCACCGGATCGCTTTCAGGCTCCTCGTGCTCGGGCAAGATCAGGGTGCAGCTCATTAAAGGCTCATCAAACTCCCCGAGCAGCGCCTCGATAATTGCTCCCTGCGGGACGCGAATGCCGATAGTGCGGCGGCGCTCATTCATCAGGCGGCGCGGCACTTCCTTAGTGGCGGGCAGGATGAAGGTGTAGGGCCCTGGTGTGTTGTTTTTCAGCAGCCGAAACACGCTGTTATCTACTTTGGCGTAGGTGGAAAGCTCAGAGAGATCGTGACAGATCAGGGTGAAATTATGCTTGCGGCTGATCTGACGGATATGGGCGATGCGCTCCATGGCGCTCTTATCGCCGATGGCGCAGCACAGCGCGTAGGCGCTGTCAGTGGGCACTACGCCCACGCCGCCGGCTTTAATGATCTGCGCGGCCTGCTTAATAAAGCGCGGCTGCGGATTGTCAGGATGAATCGATATGAATTCAGCGCTCATGGCTAAACCTTTAAATACTGGTTAAATTCGACCTTTTCGCGGCTGGGGCCTTCGATGGTGAAGTATTTTACCCCGTGATTGAAAAAGGGCAGGAAGTGCACGGTATCCTGAGTATTGTTAAGGCCCAGGCGGTTAATTTCACTGTAGGCCGCATCGATATCCTGCACGTTCAAGGCCAGATGATCGACTGCCCCTGGCTTTAAGGCCGGATTGGCGCTTACATAGAGCTCTAAGGTCAGCCCGCCCTTGGTCATGAACAGCGCCTCGCCGGGCTGCCCGTCATCCCCGGTAAACTTTTTAGTAAACACCGGGGTAAAGCCCAGCTGCTGATAAAAGTTCCTGGAGGCCGCTAAATCGGGGGTGGGGATGCCGATATGCTGCAGCCCTAAAATATTGGTTTTAATATCCATCACTTTGTTTGCCATGATATTTTCCTTAAGCTCAGCACTGCGGCTGCGTGATCTTGATGGGAATTTTAACCGTGCCGGAGCCGACAGACTGCTTTAACGCCGGATCAGCTGCGGCCATTTCCGCGGCGCTGCGCTTTTTAATGATAAAGCAAAGCTCCGGGTCACAGGGGGTGCTGCACTCTAATGTGACATGATAGCCGTCCCCCGGGGCCAAAGTGCAGGGCGCGCCCTTGTCATCGCGCATGGTAGCGCCGTCAATCTTGATGAGCCCCTGCGGGGTAAAGACCGCCAGTTCATCGGCGGCGCTGAATTTATTTTTTACGCGCACGGCCAGACGGCCGGCGCTCTGACCTTCAATGGCGCCAACCACTAAAGCGCTGCCCGGATGCGGGCAGTTGGAGTCATATTCCTGCGTTTCAAAGGGATCATGCGGGACCAGCAGGCCCGTGGTATAGGAGCGCGAGGGCAGGGAGTTTACCAGATCAAAGCTCTCCTGCGGGACCGGCTCGCCGCGCGCTAAGGCGTCTATGGCGAGGCGATAGGCCCGGCAGACTGCGGCACAGTAAAAAGTCGAGCGCGAGCGCCCTTCAATCTTGAGGGAATTGAGGCCTAAGGCGTACAGCCGGTCTAAGAGCGGCAGGGTGCACAGATCTTTGGAGTTGAAAAGATACGAGCCGTGCTCATCTTCATCCAAGGTCATCAGCTCGCCCGGACGGTTCTGATATTCCTCAATTTCAGCTGACAGCGAGCGCACCTTGTAGTTCCAGCGGCAGGAATTGGTGCAGGCACCGACGTTGGCGTCGCGCCGCGCCAAAAGCCCTGAAATGAGGCAGCGCCCGGAGACCGCGATGCACAGCGCGCCGTGTGCGAACACCTCCAGCTCCATGTCAGGACATTCATTGCGGATAAGCTCAATTTCACCGAGAGTAAGCTCGCGCGCCAGAATGCAGCGGCTGATGCCGATCTGCTGCCAGAACTTTACCGTACCGGCATTGACCGTATTGGCCTGTACGCTCAAATGAATCGGGATGTCCGGATAATGTTCGCGCGCCTGCATGATAAGTCCGGGATCCGCCATGATCAAGGCGTCAGGCTTTAAGGCGGCTACCGCGTCTAAGGCGGGTTTAAAGGACACGCTGCGGCGCATGTGCGGAATGACGTTCAGGACCGCAAAGAACTTTTTGCCGCGCTGATGCAGATAGTCGATGCCGGCGGCAAAATCGTCCGGGGTAAAGCCGTTGCCGCGCACGCGCAGGCTCCAGCGCGGAATACCGGCATAAACCGCATCTGCGCCGTAAGCGGCTGCAATTTTGACATGCGCAAGGCTCCCGGCCGGCGCTAAGAGTTCAGGCTTAATCAAGTTCACAGTCAAAAGTCTTAATCAGGCAGGCGGCGATGCTGTCTAATAAATCAGCCTGGATCATCAGTATAGACTGCATGTCAGCCACGGCGTCGTCAGTCTTCTCGGGCAGATTCTGCTCTAAATACTGATCTTCAGGGCGCAGGCGCTTTAACACTAAGTCAGAGGTTAAGACAAAGCTGGCGCTGTCCTCGAAAATAAGCTGCAGCTCAGTGATGACCTTGCCGGCCTTGATGTGGCCTAAGACTTCATCTGAAAGCAGATCGTCCCTGCTGACGCGCACGGTGGCGCCTAAATCGTCATTGCTCTTTAAGGTAGCATCGGAGCCTAAGGCAAAGACCTGCGGCAGCTCCTGCTTTTCAATCCAGGAGGTCAGGCGATCTTCCACCACGCAGCGGGGCTGGAAGTGCTTGGCCGGGAAAGAGCCGCCGAAGGCCTCGCGCAGCATGGCGATGGCGCGCTCGGCGCGCTTGGCTGACGACACCGACACCACGGCCAGCCCCTGCTCGCTGTTGATATAGACCAGCATATCGCGCTGCGAGGAGAAGGCGCGCTCCAGCAGCTGGCCGGTAATGGCGGTTTTTAAGGCCTGAATTTCATTTTTCTGCAGATCTCGGCCCAGGGCGCTTTCCTTTTTCTCTACTTCTTCTTCCAAGGCGACCTTAATTACGGATGAGGGCAGAAGCTTGGTTTCCTCCAACAGGCGCACAAAGTGATGGGGGCCGGTGGAGAAGGCCATGGCCGGGACATCGCGCCCGAACAGGGGCGCAAAGCCGATGGTGGAAAGTTCCTGCGCCATGCAGGGGCGGAAGGCCTTCTGCTGCAGAACTTCTTCAAATTTGACCTCATCTTTGAGCAGCGCGTTCTGCTCCGGCGTGAGCTTTAAACCGTAAATTTGGGCGTTTTTAAACCACATGACTATTCCTCACAAGCTTATCTGCGCACATTGTAGCGATTTTAGCCGGCAAAGAGCAGGGGAGGACGCAAAGTTTGCAGGATTGGCGCTGACAGGGCGGCGCCAAGGGCGCAGCGGGCCGCTCTTCATTGAAAAAACAGGGCTCAAATGCTAAAATATATGAGTTTTATTACTTATTAACACTTATCTTTCTGCAGCCTTACCGCAGTTTTCGTAAGTTAGTTTTCACATTAGGTTTAAGGTACTAAATTCATGGTTGATGAGACCAAAGACGGCCTGCCGGACAGCGGGGCGGGGGAGCCGCTCACGACCGCGCAGAGCGTGGAAATGGATAACGTTACCACCGTAAAGCTTGAGGACGAGCTCAAGCAGTCCTTCATTGACTATGCGATGTCAGTGATCGTGGATCGTGCGCTGCCGGATGTGCGCGACGGCTTAAAGCCGGTGCATCGCCGCGTGCTCTACGATATGTACGATCTTAAGATTTGGCACAACGGTCAAACTAAGAAGTCCGCCCGCGTGGTGGGCGACGTGATCGGCCGCTTCCACCCGCACGGAGATGCTGCGGTTTATGACACCATTGTGCGCATGGCGCAGTGGTTCTCGATGCGCGAGCCTTTAATTTTCGGTCAGGGCAATTTCGGCAACATTGACGGCGACGGCCCGGCGGCCATGCGTTATACCGAAGTGCGCATGACCAAAATTGCCGAGGCCATGCTGCAGGATATCGATAAGGAGACCGTCGATACCTACCCCAACTATGACGGCAATGAGCAGATCCCTGAGGTGCTGCCGGCACGCTTCCCCAACCTCCTGGTCAACGGCTCCTCCGGCATCGCCGTGGGTATGGCCACCAATATCCCGCCGCACAATTTAGGCGAGGTGATTGACGGCACTTTAGCCCTGCTCGATAACCCGGATTTAACCGTAGATGATCTGATGCGTTATATCCCGGGTCCGGATTTTCCCACCGGCGGCTGCATCGTCGGCACCGCCGGCATCCGCGAGGCCTACGCTACCGGCCGCGGCCGCTGCATTATGCGCGCGCGGACGCATACCGAGACCGATAAGTCCGGGCGCAAAACCATCTATGTCGATGAGATCCCGTATCAGGAATCCAAGAGCAGTATCGTCAAGCAGATAGCGGACTTAGTGCGCGAAAAGAAGATCGAAGGCATTGCTGAGGTCAACGATCTCTCCGATAAGAAGAATTTAGTGCGCATCGCCATAGACTTAAAGCGCGATGCCTACGAAGAGGCGGTGCTCAATAATCTGTACGACAGCACCTCGCTGCAGACCTCTTTCTCCTTTAATATGATTGCCTTGGTGCACAATAAGCCCAAGCAGCTGTCCTTAAAGGAAATTCTGCAGGAATTTATCGCCTTCAGACGCGAAGTGGTGACCAGACGCACGGTTTATCTGCTGCGTCAGGATCGCCGCAAGGCCTTTATCGATGAAGGTCTGATTGTCGCCAAGGCCAATATCAATCGCGTAATTGAGATCATCACCAATGCCGATAATCCTGAGGACGCCAAGCAGAAGCTGATGGCCGAGCCATGGAACGGCGCGCTGGTGGCAGCCTTAATTGCCCGCGATGAGAACGGCAGCAATCTGTGCCTGCCCGCCGGCATCGATCCGTCAGCAGGTCTGCATGAGGATCATTATTTCTTATCTGAAATGCAGGCCAAGGCTATTTTGGCCCTGCAGCTGTCGCGTTTAACGCATCTTGCTACCGAGGAAATTCAGGCCGATTATCAGGCCTTAGTAGCCAATATTAAGGAATACCTTAAGATCTTAAACAGCGTCGAGCGCATGAAGGAAGTCATCCGCGAGGAGCTTACGGCCGTCAAGAACGAGTTCTACTCTAAGCGCCGCACTGACTTTACCTTAGATTACGGACGCATGAGCAAGGCTGACTTAATTGCAAAGCAGGACGTGATCATCACGCTGTCGATGCAGGGCTACATCAAATATCAGGATTTAGCCTCCTACGCCAGCCACAATCGCGGCGGCAAGGGCGTGCTGGCGGCCAAGCTCAAGGATGAGGACAATATCTCGCAGATCCTGTCGGCCAATACGCACGATACCCTCCTGTGCTTTACATCCTCCGGGCGCGTGTTTGCCACTACGGTCTACGATCTGCCGACCTCGGACAACCGCAGCTGGCGCGGCCGCCCGATTCAGAACATCTTCAATATCGCCGAGGGCGAGAAGATCACGGCGCTTTTGGCCTTCTCAGAATTTGATGACTGCCATTACATTGTGATGGCTACGGCCTTAGGCTATATCAAGAAGGTGGCCTTATCGGCCTTTAAGGGCCTCGTTAAGCGCTCGAACGAGCAGGGCATTTTATGCGGCGCGCTGCGCGAGGGCGATGAGCTCATCGGCGTGGCTGTGACCTCGGGTGATGATGACATCTATCTCTTTACCTCCAATCAGCGCGGTCTGCACTTCTGCGAGTATTACGCCAGGAAAGACGGCGATGATGAAGAGGGCGGCGAGGAGCAGGAGGTCGAGACCGGCGATGCAGCCGAAAGGGCGGAGGGTGATGAGACAGCTCCGCTTGATCGTCACTTCGGCTGGGGCATTCGTCCGTCCGGCCGCACCTCAGGCTTCATCCGTGCGATGAAGCTTACGGCCAAGGATGCGCGCGTGGTGTCCTTAATCACCGTCGCTCCGGATGAACCGCGGGCTCTGTGCTTAATGGCCACTGAGAACGGCTACGGCAAGAAGATGGTGCTCAATGACTTTACTCTGCGCAATCGCGGCGGTCAGGGCATCAAGGCCATGGGGCAGGTGGAGCGCAACGGCAGAATCATCGGCGCAGTGCGCGTCAATGAGCAGTCCGACTACATGCTGATCACCGATCAGGGCCGCTTGATCCGCTCAAAGGTGGAGAGTCTGCCTTTAAGCTCGCGCATGGCCGGCGGCGTGATCTTAATGCGCCCGTATGAAGGCGAGTCCGTGATCGCGGTGGAGGCTATCTCCGAGGATGCGGTGGAGGCATCAAATCGCGCCGCCGCAGGCCGCGCTGAGGATAAAAAGGCCTTAGAGGAGCGTTTGGCATTATTAAATGGACAGCGCCCGGAAGGGCATACTGAAGCTGCGGCGGATGCGCCCGGCGCGTCTGAGACTGAGGACCAGACTGAGGAATAAAAAATGACTAAAGCTTGGAATTACGGGGCGGGCCCCAGCATGCTGCCCCCTGAGGTGATGGCGCAGGCGCAGAAGGAGTTCTGCGACTTCAATAACCTGGGCATCGGCATTGTCGAGATGTCCCATCGCAGCGCGGAGTACATGGCGGTAGCGCAGGAGGCTGAGGCCCTTTTGCGCGAGATCATGAACATTCCTGAGGATTACGCCGTGCTGTTTGAGCAGGGCGGCGGGCGCGGACAGTTTGCGGCCGTACCGCTGAATCTCCTGCCTGAGGACGGACATGCCGATTACTTTGTCACCGGCCACTGGTCGCGTTGCGCTTATAAAGAGTGCGCTGAGCGCTACGGCAAGGCCATACTGCACGAATGCACGGCAAAGAATGAGCAGGGGCAGATCTATATTGACTACTCCAGCATGCAGGTAACGCCGGGCTCGTCCTACGCTTATGTGTGCCTGAACGAGACCGTCAACGGCATTGAGATGTTTGAGCTGCCAGATACCGGTGAGGTGCCTTTAATTGCCGATATGTCCTCAGACATTCTTACGAGCCCCATCGATGTGCGCCGCTTCGGGGCCATTATCTTCGGGGCGCAGAAGAATGTGGCGCCGGCAGGTCTTACCGTCACCATAGTCAGACGTGATCTTGTCGGCAAAGCGCGCAAATACTGCCCGTCGGTGCTTGATTGGTCAGTATTGAGCTCCTATGATTCTATGTACAACACGCCCAATACCTTTGCCTGGTATATGGCTGGACTGGCCTTTAAGTGGATCAAGCGGATAGGCGGAGTCAGCGCTTTAGAGCAGCGCAACATTGCCAAGAGCAGACTGCTTTACGGCTATATGGAGCAGGAGCCTTTCTATCAGCTGCCCATTGCGCCGGAGTGCCGCTCGCGCGTCAACTGCGTCTTTACCTTAAAGGACGAGAGCCTGAATGCTGAATTCTTAAAGCAGGCGGCCGCGGAGCGCTTAATCGGTCTTAAGGGGCACAAGGTTTTAGGCGGCATGCGCGCGAGCATTTACAATGCCATGCCGCTTGAAGGCGTAGAGGTCCTCAAGGACTTTTTAACGCGCTTTGCCAAGGCGCACAGTTAGCGAGGTACTTATGACAGCGACGCCGCGGCCCTGGCTGCGCTCCTATCCGGCAGGCGTGCCGGATACCATTGATCCGGCGCCCTTTGCGAGTTTAGCTGATCTGCTGGATTACTGTGCGGAGCGCTATAACGACCAGACCGCCTTCATCAATATGTTCGGCTCGCTGTCCTTCCATCAGGTGCAGCAGGAGGCGGAGCAGTTCGCCTCCTTTCTGCAGCATCACTGGGGCATGAAGAAGGGCGATAAGCTCGCCGTGATGATGCCCAATCTGCTGCAGTATCCGGTGACGGTGTTCGGCGCCATTAAAGCCGGCGTCACCGTGGTCAATATCAATCCGCTCTATACCCCGCGCGAACTGCAGCTGCAGCTGCAGGACAGCGGCGTCACCGCCATTGTGGTGATCGCCAATTTCGCCTTCAACCTGCAGAAGATTATCTCCTCCACCAGCATAAAGCACATCATCATCACCAATGTCGGCGACGGCTTCGGCCTTCTGCGCGGACACGCGGTAAATTTCTTCGTGCGCTTTATTCAAAAGATGGTGCCCAGGTATTTTCTTCCCGGGGCGGTTTCCTTCCGCCATGCGCTGCATCTGGGCTCGCGCGAGCGCTATGTTCAGGTGGTGCTGCGTCCTGACGATATCGCCTATCTGCAGTACACCGGCGGCACCACCGGACAGGCTAAGGGCGCGATGTTAAGCCACGGCAACATCCTGGCCAACATCTCGCAGGCGCTGGGAATGTACGGCAACATCATCACCCGCGGTGAGGAAAAGGTGCTGACGGCGCTGCCGCTCTACCATATCTTTGCGCACACCATCAATTTAATGCTGTTCTTTGCCATCGGCGCTGCCAATGTGCTGATCACCGATCCGCGCAATTTCAAATCCTTTGCCGCCGACTTAAGGCGTCATCGCGATATTTCGGTGATAACCGGCGTCAATACTCTGTTCAACGGCCTGTTGAACAGGCAGATCTTCAAGGACATTAAGTTTGAGCGCCTGCGCCTGGTCATCGGCGGCGGCGCGGCGGTGCAGTCGGGAGTTGAGCAGCGCTTCTTTGCCCAAACCGGACTGCATATCTTAGAGGGCTACGGCCTTACGGAGTGCTCGCCTTTGTGCTGCGTCAATCCGCCCACGGCCAAGACCTTTACCGGCTCCATCGGCATCCCGGTGCCTTCCACTTACGCGCGCATTGTGACGACCGAGGGGAAGGAGACCTGGGAGCTGTATACCCCGGGCGAGCTGGAGTTTAAAGGTCCGCAGGTGATGCAGGGCTATTACAATCGCCCCGAGGAAACCGCCAAAGTCATGCATGACGGCTGGGTGCGCACCGGCGATATCGCGGTATGGCTGCCGGACGGCTATTTAAAGATCATCGATCGCTTAAAGGACATGATCCTGGTGTCAGGCTTTAACGTCTTTCCGTCAGAGATTGAGGATGTGGTGAGCCGCTTTGATCGCGTCAGCGAATGCGCGGTGGTGGGCGTGCCTTCCGAGAAGACCGGCGAGGCCATCAAGCTTATCGCCGTCAAGCGCGATCCGACTTTAACTGAGGAAGAGCTGCGCACCTACTGCCGCGGCTTCTTAACCCCGTATAAGATCCCGCGCTATATCGAATTTGTCGATGCTCTGCCAAAATCTGCCATCGGCAAGGTGCTGCGCCGCTATCTGCGCGAGCCCAATAAGCAGCACCGCAATGATGAATAAAAAACTTACTGTATAACAAAGATCTATTCATGCATCCTGCCCATTATATTGCTGATAATGCAGCAGCCCGCAAGCTGGCGGCTGAGCTGACTGCGCTTACGGCGGCCGATGCGGTGGCCGTTGATACCGAATTTATCCGCGTGCGCGAATACTATCCGAAGCTGGCCCTGCTGCAGCTGCATTTTAACGGCGCCATTTACTTAATCGATCCACTCGCCTGCGATCTCAGCTTAGTGCTGCCGTCCCTGCTGTCCACGAAAGCGGCCTTTTTAGTTTTTGCCGGCACTGAAGATCTGCAGATCTTAAATCAGCAGTGCATTTTCCTGACCGGGCAGGATCTGATCCCCGCCCATTATGTCGATCTGCAGATCCTGGCGTCCTTTGCCGGGCACAGCTACGGCCGCGGTCTTTATACCCTGGTTAAGGATTTATGCGGTATTGAGCTTAACAAGGAGCAGACCTTGTCAGACTGGCTGCAGCGTCCCTTAACCCCCGAGCAGCTCAATTATGCAGCCTTGGACGTGGCTTATCTGCCGGTTTTATATCAAGCGCTGACTTCTCCTGCCGCGCCTTTACCTCTGCACTGGTTTGAGCTGGAGATGGCCGAAAGCTGCGCCCGCATAACCGCGCCGCCTGAACCGGAGACGGCTTACCGCGCTGTTGCAGGAGCAGGCCTGCTCAATCCTCAGCAGCGCTTTGTCCTGCAGCAGTTATGCGCGCGCCGTCTGCGTTTGGCCATGGAAAAGGATGAAGCGCTCAATCGCGTCATCACGACAAAGTCTTTATGCGAGATCGCCCGCCGTCTGCCCCAAACTCCCGAAGGCCTGGCCGGCTGCGGGATGAAATGGGCGGGGGTGCGCGAGTATGGCGGCACGGTCTTATCCTGGCTTGACCAGATCAAGACCATGCCGCCTAAGCTTGACCTGCCGCTTCCTATGGATACCTTTGCGCATGTGCGCTCGCTGCAGGATGCTTACCGCAGGCTGCGCCGGCAGATCGAGAAAAAGGCGGAGGCGGCCGGGATCATGCCTCAGCTTTTGGGCGGCAAGCGCATGATCTGCGATTTCTATCTCTCCCATTATGAGGGGCGTGAGGGCTGGCTGGAGCGCTCGTGGCGGCGCGAGCTCTTAGGTCCGCTGCCCCCGCCTGAACTTAAAGGGATCCATCTTGCCTGAGACCATGGTGGTGCTGGGGGCCAATTCCCCCATCGCGCAGGCCTGTCTGCCCATGTTTTTAAGGCGCGGGTACGATCTGCTGCTGTGCGCGCGGACTTTAGACAAAGCGCAGCAGGTAAAGGCGCATCTCTGCGCTGAGGGCGGCTGGGCGCCCGAGCGGATCATCTGCCGCGCCCTGAGCCTGAGCGCAGAAAGCGCGGATGGGCAGGCGCAGGCGCTGCTTAACTCCGTTCCCGATCTTTGCGGTCTCTTTACCGCCGTCGGCGTCTACGCCGAGACTTGTGATCAGCTCAGTACTGCGCAGGCTTTTGACCTGACGGCAATCAACTTTACTGCGCAGATCCCCTTTTTAAACCGCACTGCAGAAATTCTTAAACTCAAACACCGCCAAGGTCAGCTGCAGGGCCGGCATAAACGGGGACTTATTATCGCGGTAAGCTCGGTGGCGGCAGTGCGCGGCCGCTGCACCAATTATCTCTACGGCGCCTCGAAAGCAGCTTTAAGCACATATCTTGACGGTATGCGTCAGCAGTATCAGGACTGCGCTGCGGTAATTGAGCTGCGTCCGGGGCTCATTGCTACCTCGATGCTTGACGGCCGCAGACTGCCGGCGCTCCTGATCGCTCAGCCGCAGGCCGTGGAGCGGGCTTTGGAGCGTGCGCTGCGCTTTGGCTCTCCAGTGGTTTATGCGCCCAGGTTTTGGGGACTTCTGGCCTTTTTCTGGCGCTTAATTCCCCATCGGCTTTATGGCCGGCTTAAGTTTTAGGTTCGGTTTGCAGGCGGCTGTCGGCAGGCTCCTAAACCGCCGTCTGTGCGCTAATGATCACTCCGTCATTGGCGGCGCGCTTGACCGCCGTGCGCCGCTGCGCCTCCTTGTCGGCATGTTCCTGCAGGGCATTGCGCAGGGAGGCGCGCACCCGGGTTTCCTCGATCAGAGCGTCTTCCTCTCTGGCGCAGGCATGCAGCACGCTCATGCAGAAGAGCACCATGCCCACCGTGCCCTGTTCCTGATTTAACATAATGTCATCGACAAAGGAGCGGCAGTGCTGCTGCTCAAAGAGCAGCGCATCCAGTCCTGCATCGTGGGCCAGCGCCAGCATGGCGCAGCTGTCGATCAGCAGCTGCCTTAAAGCGTCGCCGGGATCCTGATCGCAGCCGCTGCATTTGGCTTTTTCCATTTCCTCAGGGCTTAAATCGCGCAGCGCGCCGAAAATATCGATGGTAAACCAGGCCCTGCGGGTGGTGCCGTCCGGCTGCTCCTCGTCAAACTCTATAGCCTTGGAGGTGTAGCCCGAATACACTTTGCTGACCTTAGCCTCTTCGGCTAAGGGAATGATTTGAGCGGACAGCTCCGAGCAGATCTGCAGCGCGTACTGTCCGAACAGGGCAGAGCGGTTATGATCCAGACCTTCGACTAATTGATTGGCTAAACTGGTTTTTTGCGGCATTTTTCTCTCCAGTGCTGCTCTCGGCAGCTTATTTTTTGCTGTAGTTCCCCAATCGCGCGGCGCAGTTATGATCCAGCCTGCGTAAACGGCATCTGCAGCGCGTCAGGGCCTTCATTAAAGCAAAAGTCCGAAGCTTAAGGCAGGGCAAAATTTAGGCTGAAAGAGGCAAAAAACTCCCCCAAGTCCGTGCCTTTGGCCTAAAGTGCACGCAAGGCACACAGAAAAGCCATGACTTTCAAAAGCTTTGCTCTCAGGAAAAGGCACAGAAGAAAATGCCTGATTTGTGAGAGCGCTCACGTGCAGGAGCGGTAGAGCGCGGCGAGGCGGATCATGCAGACAAGGCTCACCAGGCACAGGAGCGCCAGGATCAGAAACACCATGGGCAGACCGACTAAGGAAGCGGCAGCCCCCAGCAGAGCAGGACCTGCCAGAATGCCGCCGTAGCCTGCTGCAGACATCAGGCTTACGGTCGGCAGCAGCGGCAGTTCCGTGCGGCGGGCGGCCGCAGCGTAGGAGAGCGGCGTGATATTGGCCATGCCGCAGCCGATGAAGATAAAGCCCAGGAGAAGTCCCGGCAGCGGCAGACGCAGCCACAGCATGGCAAGGCCCAGGATCATTAAAGCGGCGCCGCCTAAGACTAAGGGCAGGGCCCCGAGGGCTTTAGTCAAGCGATTGCCGTAAATGCGGCAGCACAGCATCGAAAGGCTGACTAAGGCATAGCCTAAAACTGCCTGCTTTAAGGTCAAAGAGCCGTAGTCATGCAGGAAAATGCCGGACCAGTCGACCATGGCGCCGCCTGTCATATAGGTAAAGAGCACGATAAGACACAGACAGACGGTGACGCGATCCGGAAGCATAAAAGCGCGCTCGCCGCGCCCTTTGAAGTCAAAATTGACAATGGCCGGAAAGAAACAGCAGGCGCAGAGAGTAAGGAGCGCGGTAAAGCAGCACACCGTCCATAAGGGCGGTACGCCGCAGGTCAAAAAGATCAGGCAGCACAAGGCTCCGAGCACTTCGCCGGCCGAATAATAAGCATGCAGCGGGGTAATAAGTCGCAGTTTGTACTCGCGCTCCAGCCCTACGCCGTAGATATTGACCGCCACCTCCAAAAGCCCCGCGCACAGTGCAAAGGCGGCGGCGCAGGCAAGCGCCATGACAAAGGGCGGGAACAGCGCCAGCATAAAGATGCAGATGACCGATCCGGCTGCCGCAGCGCTGCAGGTAAAGCGTGAGCCTGTGTATTTAGTCAAGGGCCCGGCGGCGGCCATGCCGGCAATGGAGCCGGCGCCGAAGGCAAAGACCAGCTGCGCGACTTGCGGCGCAGACAGGTTTAAGGCCTCGCGCAGATAGGGAATAAGTGCGGCCCACAGGGCTATTACCGCCGCCGGAAAGAGGTAGCCCAGTCTGGCGGCGCGAATTTGGGCGCGCAGCGGACGAGGCAGCCGCATCAGGCAGCCTCAGCTGCAGTTGACAGGGCCTTGAAGGCTTCAGTGATAATGGCGCAGCTGCGCTCCAGGCCTAAAGCGCCGACGTTAAGGCAGATCTGATAATGGCGCGGATCTTTAATGTCAGCGCCGAAGTACTGGCGATAGTATTCGGCGCGGCTGCCGTCATTGCGCTTCATCTGCAGCGCAGCCGTCTGCGCATCCTCGCCGTAATGCTCTTTGCAGAAAGCAGTTTTATGCTCCAGATCTGCGTAGAGATAAACGCGCAGGCAGTGCGGATAGTCTTTTAAAATCTGATCGGCACCGCGTCCGACGATGACGCAAGGGCCTGCGGCAGCCGCACGGCGGATCACGCGCGATGAGGCCACAAATAAAGCGTCAGAGCTTGACAGTGAGCGGTAGAGCGGCACGCTGAAATCCTGCATCACCATCTGATAGAGCAGGGAGTTATCCAGCCTTCCCTCACGCTGCTCCACTAAGGCCGGATCCATGCCGGCCTCTTTTGCTATCAGACCGATCAGCTCATTGTCATAAAACTTAAGGCCTAAATGCTCGGCCAGTCTGCGGCCGATTAAGCGCCCGCCGCAGCCGTACTCGCGGGTAATAGTGATAATAGGAGTGCTCTGCGCTGCCTGCGCTTGAACTGTATCCGCCGCTTCTGTGCCGCTGACCGGCATGGCCGTTTTGCCATTAGTGAAGAAGGTATTAAAGCGCGGCTGCAGGCGCGGCAGGAGCAGCCGCACCATGGGGCCTATCGAGAGCGCGCCGATTAAAGTACCCTCGCGTACCCCCTCAATGGCTCCAAAGCGGGTAAAGATTAAGGAGAACACCACGGCAATCAGCACTAAGGAAACGTCAAAGCAGGTTTTAACCAAGCCGAATTCCTTTTTCAGACGCTGCGACAGCGCTTTGACAAAGGCCTCGCCCGGCACCATGGCCACATCGGCGCATACCTGCATGGCCACGCCCAGTGCAAGGAGCATGGATCCAGCGGCAAGCAGCACAATGCGCAGGGCGTAGATCGGAGAGTCGGGCAGCAGCAGATGCAGTGCAAAGAGCACCAGGTCGATGGCTGCGCAGAACACCACCGAGGTCGGAAACTGCAGCAGCATGATGAGCCAGTGCGACTTGGTATAGGCCCAGCCGACTAAAAAAACCTGCAGCACGGTGAGCAGCGTATTGAAGATAAAGGTGATGGCGCCCAAGGTCAGCGGCGTGTGCAGCGAGAGCACGTAATTGGGGCTGGAGATCGGCGTAGTGCCGATGCCGGCGGCGGTGACTGCGGCCACGCCCGCGCCGCCCAGGAAGACGGCAATGAGGAAGACGATGTTGCGTTTGACGATTTCAAGCGGAGTTAAATGTCTTTTTGCCATGAGGATCCTAAGTATTGCTTTAAGTATCAGTTGTTCCCATATCTAAATTACTGCATTACTTCGTAAGGCGCATAAAAACGCAAAGCCCGCCGTTGCGGCAGGCCTGCGCATTAAGCTGACTGCGCATTAAGCTGCAGTCTGCGGCTCCAGGGGCTCAGGATCGTCCAGCCTGCCCTTTAATTCATGATCGACGATGTTGGCGACGGTGGCATCGGACCATACGTTCACGCCGGTCTCCAGCATGTCGATGACGGTATAGACCGGCAGGATCACGCCCATCAAAAGTACCGGCACCTGCATCGAGGAGAGCAGGCTGATGGTGAGGAAATAGCAGCCCATCGGCACGCCGGCATTGCCTACAGCTGCGATAGTGGCGATGAAGATCCAGGTAACCACGGTCACCGGGGTGATCTCAATGCCGGCATTCTGCATTAAGTAAAGCGAGGTGATCAGGATGAAGGCCGCGCAGCCGTTCATATTGATGGTAGTGCAGATGGGCAGCACAAAGCGTGAGACTTTAGGATTGACGCCCAGGTTGTCCTCTGCCGAGGCCATGGTCACCGGCAGGGTGCCGGCTGATGACTTGGAGAAGATGGCAACGGCGATGGCCGGCATCATGCCGCGGGCTACGCGCAGCGGATTTAAGCCGCGAATGAACTGCAGCAGAGGCAGGATGATGAACATCTGAATTAAGTTCGAGCCGATTACCACGCCGAAATAGGTGGCAAGTCCGCCTAAGATTAAGCCGCCTTCAAGCTCAGTGATCAATTTGGCGATAAAGCCCATGATGCCTATAGGCAGGATGGCGATGATCCAGCGAATGAGCTTGAAAAGCACATTCTGAAAGCCTTCAAATAAGTTCTCGACAGCAGTCTTCTGCGGCGAGGGCTCAAGCAGCGCCAGCGCCAGACCAACGGCGGCGGCAATCAGGAGAACTGAAAGCACATTGCCGGAGACGAAAGGCTGGAGCAGATTATTAGGGATCACATTTAAGATGTGATCGAAATAAGTAGTCTGCTGCAGAGCGGCGGTGTCGGCGGTGCCGACGATCTCAGAGGGCAGATTAGCCGGAGCTGCAAATTCAAACAGACCGGCTGCCACCACGGCTGCAATAATGGTGGTAAGCAGGGTATAGAACACCGCGTGACGGAAAATCAGGCCGCTTTCTGAGCTCTTGCCTAATTTGGCCAGCGTAGTAATAA
Organism: uncultured Succinivibrionaceae bacterium; assembly: GCA_944389865.1. Lineage (GTDB taxonomy): Bacteria > Pseudomonadota > Gammaproteobacteria > Enterobacterales > Succinivibrionaceae > Avisuccinivibrio. Next base: position 5,206 of record CALXNX010000022.1, on the reverse strand, counting down.
GCGATAAGGCAATGATCGGCACGGCGATAAAGCTGAACAGCCGGGTGAAGACCGTGGCGATGAAGTCCATCAACTGATGGATAAAGGAGCTGTCGGTCAGACCGCAGATAATGCCTAAGATAATGCCCGCGCTGTAGAACAGCACGCTGCGCAGGCGCTTTTGCTTTGATATTGCCGCCATGGTGTTCTGGGCGCAGATATCAATTCTTTTTGCCGATGTCATAGGATGATCCTCATATTGATGCAGCGCTATTGTAGCAAAGCGCAGTGCACGGTTCCGGTGAGTGCATTATTTTGGTGCGCAGATTGCGCTTTGGCGGGGCAGTACAGCGCAAAGGATCTGCTCTGCAGCGCAGTCCGCCTGATAAAAAAGACTTGCCCGGAGCTGCGGCGCGTCCGGGCTGTGGAAATTACAGAGTAAAGAAGGCAGCACTTAACTGAACATAGGGGTGGAGAGATAGCGATCGCCGCTGTCCGGGATGATCACTACCACCATCTTGTCTTTGTACTCCGGGCGCTGACAGATCTCGATGCCGGCTTTTAAAGCCGCACCTGCGGAAATGCCGCAGAACAGCCCTTCAGTGCGGCAGGCTTCCGCCCCTAAGGCTAAGGCGTCCTCATCTGTGACCTGAATAATCTCATCGATAAGCTCGCGCTGCAGCACGCGCGGCACAAAGCCCGCTCCGATGCCCTGAATCTTATGGGGGCCTGCAGGCCTGCCTGAAAGTACGGCCGAGGCGGCCGGCTCCACCGCAATCATCTTAATCTTACTGCTGCGCCCCTTTAAGAAGGATCCGATGCCGGTTATGGTGCCGCCTGATCCTACCGCTGAAACTACGGCTGCGACCCTGCCGTCGGTATCCGCCCAAATTTCCGGGCCGGTAGTGAGCGCATGCGCGCGCGGATTGGCTTCATTTTCAAACTGCCCCGGGATAAAGGAATTTTCATGCTGCCGGGCAATTTCCTTGGCTTTGGCAATTGCGCCGGTCATGCCTTCTGCGGCCGGAGTGAGCACTAATTCCGCGCCGTAGGCCTTAAGGATAGCGCGGCGCTCGGCGGACATGCTCTCAGGCAGAGTTAAGATTAAGCGCAGCTTATAGAAGGAGCACGCCAGCGCCAGGCCGATGCCGGTATTGCCGGAGGTGGGCTCGACGATGACGGTATCCTGATTGATTAAATTCATTAAAAAGCCGTCTTTAATCATCGAGAGCGCTGCCCGGTCCTTAATTGATCCGCCCGGATTAAAGCTTTCCACCTTGGCCAGCAGCCGTCCCTGCAGCGCATAGCGCTCCTCAAAGCGCTGCAGCTCCACTAAGGGAGTATGGCCGATCAGATCAAGCATGGACGAGTAAATGCGCATAATAACCTCACACTCAGCATAAATTGAAATGATTGTAGCACGGTTTGCCCGCTGCCGCGGCGGGAGCAAAACACGGTACAATCACAGGCAAAGCGCCGCAGAAGCAGGCGCTGAATGCAGTTTCATCACAAGAAGGAAAAAAAAATCATGGATTTTATGCAGCTGCTGCAGGAGCGCTATACCTGCAAGCATTACGATCCGAACCGTCCCTTAACCTCTGAGGAGCTGAACCGGATTTTAGAGGCCGGACGCCTGAGCCCGAGCGCGGTAAATCTGCAGCCGTGGCGCTTTATCGTCATCGACACTCCTGAAGGCAAAGAGCAGATCATGCCCGGCATCATGGAGACCAATCGCGAGCGCATTAAGAATGTACCCTGCGTGGTGGTGGTCTGCGCCCGTACTGAAAACCCGGATGCCGATGTTGAGGCGGTGCTGAATGCAGAAGAGCATGACGGCCGCTTCCCGGATCCTGAGGCCAAGGCCGCACAGCGCAAAGGCCGTAAACATTTCAGCGATCTGCATCTGCAGGACGCTGAGACCTGGAACGCCAAGCAGTGCTATATCGCCATGGCTACCATGTGCTATGCCCCGCAGAGCATGGGTATCGATTCCACCCCGGTGGAGGGTGTGTTCTTTGACAAAATCGATGAGATCTTAAAGCTGCGCGATAAAGGACTTGCCAGTCAGCTGCTGATCTTCTTCGGCCATCGCGTGCCTGAGGATACCAATCAGTTAAAGTTCAGACCTAAATCCCGTCTGCCGCTCAAGGATCTAATGGTAAAGCTCTAAACGCGCTGACAGGAACGCATTGAGAGCTGCCAGCTGTGCTGGAGTTTGGGCCCTTGATCAGCTCAGCGGCTTTAACTGCAGGTACCGGGGCAGAAGAAAAGCCGAAATGCGCTGCGTGGACAAGATCTGCGCCAGCGCTTAAACTTGCACCGATAAGCGGCACTGCAGGCTCTGCTGTCGCATGGTTTGAAAATAGATAGGAGTGAACATGCACATCGTTATTGTAGGCGCCGTAGCCGGCGGCGCGGCCTGCGCGGCCCGTCTGCGCCGTTTATCTGAAAGCGCTGAGATCACCATGATCGACAAGGGGCATTATGTGTCCTTTGCCAACTGCGGCCTGCCGTACTATTTGTCCGGCGCTATCGCCCAGCGTGACAGCTTATTTGTCTCCACTAAGGATACTTTTGAGCGCAATTTCGGAGTTGAGGTGCTGCTCGATACTGAGGTGACCGCGATTGATCGTGAAAATAAGAGTCTTACCTTAAAGAGCGCAGCCGGTGAAGCAGCGCTTAACTACGATGTACTGATCTTATCGCCGGGCAGCACCCCCATCGTGCCGGATTTTGCCCGCGGCCTGCCGCATGTCTACACTCTGCGCAATATCCCCGATGTCGATGCCATTAAGTCTGAGATTGTCGCCCATAACTTCAAGGACGTCCTGGTCGTAGGCGGCGGCTTTATTGGCCTTGAGTGTGCCGAAAACCTGCAGGAGGCCGGCATTCAGGTTACCTTAGCTGAAGGCGCGCCGCAGGTGCTGCCGCCCCTTGATTTTGAGATGGCGCAGTTTGTGCACGCGGAGCTCAAGGCCCGCGGCATTAAGCTGAGCCTGGGGCAGATGCTCTCCAGCATTACCGTTACAGAGTCAGGCCGCCTGCATGCGGTGTGCGGTGATTTGGCGGCCGACTTTGACGGCGTGATCCTGGCCATAGGCGGCCGTCCGCTGTCTAACCTGGCCTCTGACTGCGGACTTAAGACCAATGCGCGCGGCTTTATCTGCACCGATGAATTTATGCGCACTGAAGATCCGGCCATTTATGCCTTAGGCGATGCGGTTGAGCTCAACGAGCCCATTTTAGGCGGCAAGTCGAGCATGGCTCTGGCCGGTCCTGCCAATAAAGAAGCGCGCGTGCTGACAGCCGATATTGCCCGCCGGTTCTTTAATCTGCCTTTAAAGATTGCAGGCTATACCGGATCATTCGGCGCCTCTGCAGTGAAGGTGTTTAATGTTGAAGCGGCGAGCGTGGGCTTATCCGAGCGCCGTTTGGAGCAGCTGGGGCAGGCTCATGCTGCGGTGTGGCTGCATCCCAATCAGCATGCCGGCTATTACCCCGGCGCGGCGCAGTGCCATTTGAAAGTGATTTATGATCCGCACTCTTTCCGCCTGTTAGGTGCACAGGCCGTGGGCGCAGAGGCGGTCAAGCGCATTGAAATTGTCAGCGCCTATCTGTCAAAAGGCGGCACGGTCGATGATCTGGCCTTCCACGAGCAGGTCTATGCCCCGCCTTTCAGCTCAGCACGCGACGGCGTCAATTACGCAGGCTGCGTGCTGGAAAATGTCCGCGACGGTCTGGTCAAATTGGCCCGCTTTGATGAAGTGGATACTAAGTTTAAGGATGCCTTCAAGCTCGATGTGCGTCCGCCTGAAATGTTTGCAGCGCGCCATATCCCGGGTTTTGTCAATATTCCTTGGGCTAAGCTGCGCGACAATCTTGATCAGATCCCGCGCGATAAGCCCATCCTGGTGACCTGCGTAGTTGGCATCAGCGCCTTTAATGCCTGCCGTATTCTGCTGCAGTCAGGCTTTACTGAGGTCTATGATCTCTCCGGGGGCGTCATCACCTACTTTGCCGCGCATGAGCAGAACTAGTGCGGCAGAGGTAAAAGGAAGAGGAGGGGAACATGCAGTCAGGCAGATTTCCGCTGGAAAGAATCGATGAAATCATGAAGCGCCCGGAGGATTTTCGCCTGTTGGAGCGCATCCCGCTGACCCGTCCCGGGCTCATGGATAAGCTGCCGGTCAAGCTCACCGATCCTTGGGAGGACGATGAGCTTAAAAACGCGGTCTTCATCGATACTGAAACTACCGGCATGGATCCTTCCTCTGATCGCATCATTGAGCTGAGCCTCGTGCGCTGCACCTACTCCTTCAATCGGCGGGTGCTGCTTTCCATCGATGCTTATTACGATGAGTTTGAAGATCCCGGGCGGCCTATTCCGCCGGGGATCACCGAGCTTACCGGCATTACCGACGAGATGGTGCGCGGGCATCATTTTGACAATGATGAAGTGGCTCGGATCTTGGCCGGCCGCCCGCTGCTCATTGCGCACAATGCCCGCTTTGATCGTCCGATGTTTGATCTGCGCTGGCCCTTATTCAATAATCTGGCCTGGGCCTGTTCCATGACCGAAATTGACTGGGATGCCTTAGGCAGCGGCGGCAGGAAGCTTGAATACCTCGTGCAGAGCCGCGGCTGGTTCTATCAGGCCCACCGCGCCTATATCGACTGCCTGGCCGTGATTTGGCTGCTGCACTTAGAGCCTGACGCCATGCAGATGCTGCTTGACAGCGCCATTAAGCGCGATTACCGCCTGTGGGCCGTAGGCGCGCCTTTTGCCGTGAAGGATGAGCTCAAAAACCAGGGCTACCGCTTTGACGGCGCGCGCAGGACCTGGTACAAAAACTTCCCGGACAAAACATCCGCAGAAACTGCACTGCAGAAGCTCTTTGCGCTCTTTGATGCCTCGCGCTGCCGCATTGAGCTGAGCAATGCCGCCACACGCTTTAAATTAAGTTAAAGAGGCGCAGGAGACCAAGCCTGATCCGGCGGACGAACAGACAGCTCTGCTCCGTGAGATCCGCGATCTGCTCACAGAGTGCTGGACTGCGTCTTTTTCTCACCCGGGAGCAGATGCGCGCGCTTTTGCACTACACTTACGCTAGTATAATATTCGCTAAGTTCGTTAATTAATAATTTTGGTTCCTTTCTTAGTAAAGGCACCCCAGATGTCATCAAGGTTCCAGTCCCAGCGGTAGACAACCGGAGAAGCGTTGACATC
>CALXNX010000021.1 GCA_944389865.1 uncultured Succinivibrionaceae bacterium | reverse complement strand
CGCAGAGCGCGGAACTTGGATCAACATCCCGCGGTGCCTGTTTCCTGATAAGCGCAGTCCCTTTAAGGACTAAGGCTGGTCAACCTGGGCTTAAAGCCTTTCAGCTTCAAGCCCCCGCCTCTTTAGGCGGGGGTAGTTGACGGCTAAATATGCAGCGCTCTGATGCGCAGCCGGCGCTCGGCTCTGATTTTAGCGCGGCTGTCCAGGGCGTTCTTGAGCGCAATTAAGAGCGCTAAGATGAAGAATCCGCCGGGGGGCAGAATGGCGATCAAATAGGTGTGCTCAGCCGGCAGTACGGTCATTTCCAGCTGCTGCGCCCACGGGCCCAGCAGATCGGCCGCTCCCACAAAGAAAGTGCCGCTGCCTAAGATCTCGCGCAGCGAGCCCAGGATAAAGAGCACTAAGGTAAAGCCCAGACCGCAGGCCAAGGCATCTGCCGCCGCTGCAATGGGGCCATTGCGCCCGGCAAAGGCCTCCGCGCGGCCCATGATGATGCAGTTGGTGACGATGAGGGCCAGATAAATGCCCAGCTGTTGATAGAGCTTGGGGTAATAGGCCTCAATTTCAAAGCACACCACCGTCACGATGGCGGCGATCAGCATCACGTAAATCGGGATGCGCACTTCCTTTAAGATAAAAGCGCGCAGCAGCGAAACGATCACGGAAGAGAGGATCAGCACCAGGATGGTGGCGATCCCAAGGCCCAGCGCGCTGGCAGCTGAGGTGGTGACGGCCAGGAGCGGGCACATGCCCAGGAGCTGACACAGCCCCGGATTTTCCTTCCACAGGCCCTTAACCAAAATGGCCAGCAGCGAGACGCGGCGCTTTTTGGCTTTGGGGGCGCTGTCCTGCACGGCTGGGGTCTCGTCGATGCTTCCCTGTACGGTAATTGCTTTGGTCATGATTTAAATCTCTTTATACCAATGGCTGTCAGCGGGTGCGGCACTTGGGCAGGGCGCTGAAGTCCGTCTCATTTAATACCGCGAGCGCATCGCGGCTTGCCAGGATCACTGCGCGCGAGGTTACGGTCGCCCCGGTGATGTAGTCAAAGTCCCCGCCGAATTTGCGTACATCCCAGCGTGCGTTTTCCAAGCTGCGGCCGCTCAGCTGATCGAGGAAAGCGCCGTGCCGGCGATCGACTTTATCGCCGATGCCTGGAGTTTCGCGGCTGAACTGAATGTCAGCCCGATAGAGCTCTTTGTCGGCGGTAAAGCTGGCCGCTAAAATCAGCGGATTGGAATAACCGCGGGCGGTGGAGTACTGCAGCATATAGCCCTTGATGCCGGAGGCATCGGAGGCAGCGTACAGCTTCATATTGCTGCCGATGCGCGGATCGGAGACGAGGCGGCAGTCAAAGCTTAAGTTTGCGCCGAAGACTTCTGGAGGCAGCAGCGCGGCAATCTGCGCCTGTTCATGAGCGGCGCGGTTTTTGGCAATCAGCGCGCGCGTATCGTTCTGGGCATAGATGATAAGCGCAAAGCACAAGGCGCCGATGAGGGCTAAAAATAAGCCTGCCAAAAAGGCGCGCAGATTTAAATGCTCAGTTAAAGCGGACATCAGCGCAGACCTCCTTCTTTATATCCGATGCCGAAGGGCCGTCTGCGCGTCAGCACATCAATTAAGGGCGCCGCGGCATTGGACAGCAGCACCGCAAAGGCCACGGAGTCGGAGTAGGAGCCCTCTACGCGAATGAGCAGCATCAAAAGCGCGCACAGCACGGCAAAGACTACGCGGCCCTTGGAGGTGCCGGCATTGGTCACCGGATCGGTGATGATGAAAAATGCCCCCAGCATGGTGCCGCCGAACAGCAGATGCTCGGTCATCGAAATGGAAGCGTCGGGTGCCAAATAATGCCACAGCGCGCCGCCTGCAGCCGTGGTGAGCAGGAAGGCCAGCGGCATCTGGAATAAGATCACCTTAAAGGCTATAAGGAACAGCCCTCCTATCAGATAAGCGCCGGCTAAATAGGCGTAGGCGCTGTAATTGCTGCTGCCAAAATCAGGGGCAGTCATCTGACTTACGGTCTGCGCCTTACGGGCGGTCTTAATGCTCTCAAGGAAGGTAGCTCCGGACAGGGCATCCGGCTTGTCCTGCAGCGCCTTGACGGCTGAGGTGATCACGGCCGCATCAGCGCCTTTAAAGATCACCTCCGCGGTGCGGACGGGCGTTGCAACGGCAATTGCCGCCGGCGCCGGGGCAATATAGGTGGTAAAGAAGGCCCCTGGAGCTGAGACAATTAAAAAGATAAAGCCTGCCATCGCCGGGTTGAAGATGTTCATGCCAAGTCCCCCAAAGGCGTGCTTGACCAGCAGGACGGCAAAGGCCATGGCGCAGACGGTCAGGTGCCACGGCATTAAGGGCGGCAGGGTCAGAGCCAGCAGTGCGGCGGTAACCCAGACCGAGAGATCGCGCGCTGCGCGCTTTAAAGAGCGCCGGCGCAGCAGAGCCGCGAGGAGCTCGCAGAGCACGCCGGTTGCGGCGCACAGCAGCAGCTGCCAGATGACGCCGCAGCCGAAAAAGTACACCATTACGGCGTATGCCGGCAGCAGGGCTACGAGCACTAAGCCCATGATCTTATTGGTGGTGAGGGCCGCATGCAGATGCGGGGCCGCTTCCAGGCCTAAATTCTGCTTGGCGCTTTGTACGGTGATCTGCATCAGTTTTTCTTCCTCGATTTGGCTAAATTGGCCGGCAGCGGGCGCTCAGGCTGCTCCTCCGGGACCGGAGCGTAAATGCTGCGGTATACATGCTTCTCCTGCACAATGGCATGCGTGGGCGGATTTTCGACCTTGGCTAAATTCTTCACCGGCTCAGGCTGCTCCGGCCACGCGGCCGCCACAATGGCAGCCTGCTTGGGCACTGCGGCGCGGCGCAGATTAAAGGGCAGTTCGGCCTCAGTCTGCAGCTGCGCTGCAGCGCTTCTATTGGCTCGGTCGGAGGCCAGCACCGCCGCTGCGCGGGCGGCCGCACTTGTCGGAGCGTCTGCGGGCGCTGCAGTCGGAGCACCGCCTGCAGGCGCAGCCGCAGGCTGCATCGGCGCTGAGCCTGCCTGAGCTGCCGCGGCTGCCTGCCGCTTGGCCTCAGCGCGGGCTTTAGCGGCAGCGACGGCGGCAGCGCGTTTGGCCGCCAGCTCATCCGAGCTTTGAGCTGCAGCACCGGCGCCGCCTTGGGCAGCCGCGGCTTTCTGGGCCTGAATGCGGGCCAGCGCGGCCTTCTTTTTCTCCTCGCGCAGGCGGGCAGCTTCTGCCTCGCGCTCTTTATGGGCCTGCATTCTGGCGCGGGCGCGGTCATTGCGCGCGGCATTTTCCTTTAGTAAATACTGTATGGCCTTTTCCTTGCGAAACTGCGCGGTCAGGCGGATGCGGCTGGGGCAGACGAAGGCGCAGCAGCCGCATTCGGTGCAGTCGCTGATGCCGCATTTTTTGGCATGCGCATGATCGCCGGCTTTAGAGTAGGCGTACATCTGATAGGGCACCAGGCGGCTGGGGCAGACGCGGGCGCAGCGGCCGCAGCGGATGCAGTTGTCAGGCTCCGGGGTGACCGGCGCCTCCGCGCTGCTGGGCGCAAAGACGCAGGTGGCGCTCTTGGTGATGGGCACGTCAATGGAGGGCAGGGTAAAGCCCATTAAGGGACCGCCTAAGATAATGCGCTGCTTTCTCTCGGGGTTTAAATGATAGTGATTGAGCACAAAGCGCACCGAGGTGCCCAGGCGCACTAAGGCATTGCCCTGCTTTTTGAGGCTGCCGCCGGCTACCGTCACTACGCGCTTAATGAGGGGCAGACCGTCGATAATGGCCTGCTTGACTGCAAATACGGTTTCGACGTTGTCCACCACAATGCCGCAGTCTGAGGTATGCGCGCTGTAGGGGATTTCAATGCCGGTGACAATCTTAATTAAGTTGCGCGCCGCCCCGGAAGGATAGAGGGTCGGGATGCTGCGCACAATGATGTCATGGCCTGCGGCAGCCGCCTGCATGGCCTGCAGTGCCGCGGGCTTATTGTCCTCAATGGCGATGATCACCGCCTCAGGCTTGAGAATGTGCCGGATGATCTCCACGCCCTGAATGATGTCCGCAGCCTTTTCCTGCATTAAGCGATCATCGCAGGTGGCCACGGGCTCGCATTCGGCGCCGTTGACGATAAAGATGCGGCACTGCCGTCCGTCTTCAATGGCCGAGCTTAATTTAGCTGCCGTCTGGAACTGCGCGCCGCCCAGGCCTTCAATGCCGAAAAAGCGGATGCGCTCCAGCAGCTCCTGAGCGCTCTTCTGCGCCCAGTCCTCAATCGGGGCCGGATCGACCGCAGCATCAAGGCCGTCGGGTTTAATAGTGATGCAGCGTCCGGTAAAACCGGAAGGATGCGGCAGGATCTGCGGACCGATGGCGATAATAGTGCCTGAGGTAGAGGCGTGCAGCGGCACTAAGCGCCTGCCGCCGGGAACGGTCAGCACCTGACCTGCCTTCACATACTCGCCGGTGGAGACTAGAAGCTGGCCGCCCTCGCCCAAATGGCGCTCCAGGGGCAGGGTGATAAGCGAGGGCAGCGGCAGTTCTTCAATCGGATCTGCGGTCGTAGTTTTAAGCTCATGCGGTCTGATGCCGCCGAAAAAGCGCCAGATTTTGCCCTGCAGAATTTTGGCAAGCTGGGTGGAGGCCATTATTTCGCTCCTCCTGTGATGCGGATGGACTGGATGTTCCAGTTGAAGTTCTTCAGGCTCAGATCTTCCGTAATAAGCTCAATGCACTCCTCCGGGCACTGCTTGAGGCAGTCGCCGCAGGCAATGCACTCGCGCGCAATGACCTGATGGGGCTGCTTTATATCGCCCACAATCGCGTCTACCGGGCAGTGCCGGGCGCAGCGATGGCAGCCGGTACATAAGCTTTGATGAATAAAGGCCACCCTGCGCGGGGCAAAGAGCATTTCCTCACTCTCATCTGCCGGCGGATCGATGCCTAAGATGTCGGCCAGCTCTTTAACGGTATCGGGGCCGCCTGGCACGCACTTATCGCAGGTGACCTCGCCTGCGGCCAGAGCCTTGGCATAGGCGCTGCAGCCGGGGTAGCCGCATTGGGCGCACTGTACGCCCGGCAGCGCCTGCTCCAGCTTTTGATCGAGACTTTTTTCCGTCAGGGAGCGGCGGGCTAAAAAGGACAGCAGCAGTCCTAAAGCAAACAAAATGCCGGCAGCAGCGGCAATAAACTGCAGTTCTACAGGCGAGATCATCAGACAGCGCTTCCTGCAAAGCCGGCAAAGCCCATAAAGGCCATGCTCATCAGCCCGGCGGCAATCAGGGCCACGGCAGAGCCTTTAAAGGGGGCGGGCACGTCAGCAATGGCGATGCGCTCGCGCATGGCGGCAAATAAAGTTAAAACTAAAGTAAAGCCGGTGCCGGCGCCGGCGGCAAAAACGGCGCACTGCAGCAGCGTATGCTCCAGCGAGGCGTTGAGCAGCACCAGACCCAGCACAATGCAGTTGGTGGTGATAAGCGGCAGATAGATGCCCAAGGCATGATAGAGATCTTCAGATAAAGCCTTAATGATGATTTCAGTCAGCTGTACTACCGCCGCGATGATGACGATGTCGGCAATAAGGCTTAAGGAGGACAGCCCGAAAGGCGCCAGGACGTAATCATTGACCAGAGCGCAGCATACGGAGGTGAGGATTAAAACTGAGGTGGTCGCTCCGCCCATGCCTAAGGCGGCGGATAAATGATTGGATACCCCTAAGAAGGGGCAGATCCCTAAGAAGCGGACCAGGACAAAATTATTGACGATCGCTGCGCTGAAAAATAAGATTAAAGCTTCCAACATGACTTGACCTCGTGCGCGCAGGCCCCATGCCTGCCCGCCTGCCCGGCATCATAACGCAAAGCAGCTGGTGCTTGCTGCGATAAATAATCAACTGCCGCGGCGCGGTATTTTACCTTAAGTGATCGGGTCTGGCAAAAAGGAGGAATCATGGCAGCATCTGCAAAAAACGCGGCAGCGCAGCCAAAAGGCTCTCTGCTTTCTGAAAAGGCGATTGAGACTATGTTTGCGCGGCTGGCGCAGGCGCATCCCAACCCTAAAAGCGAGCTTAATTTTCGTAATCCCTTTGAGCTTTTATGCGCGGTAGTTCTGTCAGCGCAGGCCACCGATGTCTCGGTCAATCTGGCCACGCCGGCTTTATTTAAAGCCGCGCCAACGGCCAAAGAGATGGCGGCGCTGGGCGCTGACGGCATTGCCCCCTTTATTAAGACTATCGGCTTATGGCGGGCCAAAGCGCAGTATTTGGCGCAGCTCTCGGCCATCCTTGAGGAGCAGTACGGCGGGGAGGTGCCGCAGGATTATGCGGCATTAATTAAGCTGCCGGGCGTGGGCTCCAAGACTGCCAAGGTGGTATTGAATGCAGCCTTCGGCGAGCCGACCGTGGCGGTGGACACCCATATTTTCCGGGTAGCCAACCGCACCGGGCTGTGCTGCGGGCGTACGGCGGCCGAGGTCGAGGCGCATATCGTGCCCTTTATTCCGGCGCAGTATTTAAAGGATGCGCATCATTATCTCCTGCTGCACGGGCGCTATGTCTGCAAAGCCGCCCGGCCTGACTGCGCGCACTGCATCCTCAATGATCTGTGTCTGAAGCGCCTCGATTTTAAAGCGCAGAAGTAATGAGGTGATGGGCTGAGAGCAGCTCATAGATCTGATTGCACAGAATATTGTCGCTGCGGCTCAGCAGCAGCAGATCAAAGAGCAGCATCAGCATGATGATGAACTGCGCTGCGCAGATCATCTGCCGCGAGGCCGTGACATTGTGCTTTAAATAGATGTGGCCGATGATAAGACGCAGCAGCAGGCCTAATCCCGCCACTGAGCAGGCGGCATAAAGCTTTAAGGTAAGCAGGCTGAAAAACAGGATCAGCACGGTGCAGAACAGCACTCCTTTTACGCTCATAGTACCGAAGCTGTCTACCGGATCCTGCTTTAAGTCAAAGGCAAGGGTGGAGGCAAAGCAGGCGGAGAGCATCGAGGCAAAGGCAAAGAGGATGCCGCCTTCAAAAGGCTCGCTGTACACGAAGATCACATTGATGATGAAGATGAGCAAAAGCGAGGGCAGCAGCAGCGCTGCGGTATTGAGAATTTCATCCGGGCGGCGCTTAGTGATAAGGCCGACTAATTCTGCAATGCCGCGGAAGGCGGCAAGCCCGGTGATCAGTATGTAGAAGAAGAGGCAGAATCCGCCGGTGAGCTGCCTCGTATCCGTGCCGTAGCAGATGAGCATGGAGATCACGCCGGCCACGGCGCCGCTGACTAAGTAGGGCAGCGCCATGGAGCTGGGATAGCAGGGCCCGAACTGCATCGACAGCCGCGGCAGCACTAAGCTTAAGGAGGTGTGCGAGAAGATGGCGGCGGCCAATTGGCGCAGATACAGGATAACGGTGAGCTTTAACGGCAGCACCTCGCGATCGTTGAAGCTTGAGAGCACATGATCATCGACATTCTGCTGGCGCTCCTGGGCTAATTCATCATAATTGGGGCTTTTGGTCTGATAATTGACCTCAAAGGGCTGATACTGCGCGGCGGCAACCAAATTGTCCTGATCCTGCTGAATATCATCAAGCATGGCCTTGGTCTGAGCTGCCAGCAGCTCATCATCGTGCATGGGCTGTTCCTGCTCTGCCTGCGGCGCTGCCTGGGCCTCAGCTGCGGCTGCAGCCTCTAAATGAGCGCGTTCTGCATCTAAGGCCTGCTGCATCACATTGCCGGCGGCGCTCTGCGGCGCGGCTGGCGTGTCCTGCCGCGGCGGCTGGGCTGCTGGATTGACCAGATCCGGGGACAGCGCCGGCTCCGGCGGGGCCCTGAAATTATCAGCAGCGCTGGGCTCAGGACTGGGCATGGGCTGCGGGGCGCGCAGATTTTCCGGCACCGCAAAAGGCTGCTCTGCTCCGGCCGGGAACGGGGAGGGAGTGAAATCGTTCAGGCTGACGTCTTTGAACAGCGCTTTTTTCTCAGCTGCAGTAAAGTCTGAACGCGGCGCGGCGGTCTGCGGATCCGGCATCGGCGCTGCAGAGGACGGATCTGCAGGAACAGCGGCGTCAGCGCTGGGGGAATGTTTAAACAGCTGCTTTAATGTATCTAAGCCCATGAGTCTCAGTATCTTGATCTTGCATCCATAGTATTTCATCTGCCTTAAGCTGAAGGCGCAGCCGCAGCAGGACGATGGCTTCATCTTACAACAAAACGACGGATCCTGCGCAGGACGGCCGTTATTAGTGCGGTTTACGATCTCAGCGCCTGCAGGCGCAGTTCAAGCGATCAAGAACGCAGGCGGAAAGATTTGCGGCTGGGGTTGACAAGGGTCCGGCTGCTTTGAGAGCAGCAGCCGGCGCTGTTTTTTATATTTGGGGCAATGCGCGTCTGCGCTTAAGCGTCAGCCCAGACGCTCCGGGCAATGCGCACCACTAAGTCTATTTTGGCCCACTGCTGCGCCTCAGTTAAGTTATTGCCCTCTTCGGTGGAGGCAAAGCCGCACTGCGTGGACAGGCACAGCTGCTCCAGCGGTACATACTGCGCCGCCTCCTGAATACGCTCCTTTACCTGAGCTTCATCCTCCAGCTCCGGCGTTTTAGAGGTAATAAGCCCTAAGACCACGGTCTGATCTTTAATAAAGCGCAGCGGCTTAAAGTCCCCGGAGCGTTCGCTGTCGTACTCTAAGAAGAAGCCGTCGATGCGGCAGCTGCCGAAGAGCCTGGCTGCCACCGGCTCATAACCGCCGGAGCTGAACCAGGTGGAGCGGAAATTGCCGCGGCAGATGTGCATGCAGATGGTCATATCGGCCGGCTTGTGAGCCATGATGGTATTGATCATGCCGATGTAGAGCTCGGCAATGCGCTCTAAATCAAGGCCGCGCGCGGTATAAGCCGCCCGCTTCTCCTGCGAGCAGAACTCGCCCCAGGAGGTGTCGTCCAGCTGCAGATAGCGGCAGCCGCGGGCGTAGAGCTCATCTACGCATTTGCAGTAAGCCGCAGCGATATCAGCGCATAATTCCTCATCCCTGCCGGCATAGCGCTCAATCGGCTGATAGTCAGACGGGCGCACGCAGCAGATCAAATGCAGCATCGCAGGCGACGGAATGGTGAATTTGACCAAGCCGCTGCCGGCCAGCTGCTGCAGGCGGCTGAAGTGTTCTGCAAAGGGATGAGTCGAGCTGAAGCCGATTTTATCGACGATCTTAATAGTCTCAGCCTTAGGATTGGCATCCTTAAACTTTACTGACCAGGCCTCAGCCTTGATGTGCTCAATGCCGTCCAGGGCGGCTAAAAAATCCAAGTGCCAGAAGGCGCGGCGAAACTCGCCGTCGGTGACCGCCTTGAGGCCGTGGGAGCGCTGCAGCTCAATTAAGCGGGCGATTTCCTTGTCTTCCAGAGCCGTTAAATCTTCTCTGCTCATTAAGTTTTTAGCAAAGAGGGCGCGCGCAGAGGTAATGGACGCCGGGCGCAGGAAAGAGCCGACGTGATCGGCGCGAAAAGGCGGATGCAGATGGGCCATGTGTTGCTCCTTTTAAATGCAGTTTCGATTTTTATTCATGCTCCAAGACCAAAAGCTTAGAGCGCAGCTGCCGCCGGCAGCCCGTGATCTGAGGGGACAGTCAGTGTAGCCGCTGCTTTTCGCTCCTGCCTGCATTTGCTCTAAAGTGCAGCTTTCTGCATTAAAACAGTGCGCAAAACCCGGGTGCGGCGGCACCGCTGCGGCATCTTCGTTAACTTTTCCGGGTAAAACGCCTTTTTGGTTAACTAAAAACTGCTGTGCGGACGCTGGCGCCCGGGTCTGAGTGCCGGCGGGGCGGCGCTCAGGGCGTGTGTTATAATGCTTTTCCCCTCAGAAAAATGGATATACGCTTCAGCAGAAATGGCCGCAGCAGGCGGTGCTGAGGCAGTAATTGCTTGCAGAAAGGATCATTTGAGTGATCAAATTAAGTCATATTGTTAAGACTTACAATCCGGGCACTGCTAAGGAAGTGCCTGCTCTGCGCGACATCTCCCTGGAAATCAGCAAAGGCGAAATTTTCGGGGTGATCGGTCTGTCAGGAGCCGGTAAGTCAACTTTAATCCGCATTATCAATATGCTGGAACGGCCGACTGCCGGAACGGTAGAAGTCCACGGCCAGGAGTTAACCCAGCTCAGTGAAAAAGAGCTGCGCGAGGCGCGCCGCCACATCGGCATGATCTTCCAGAGCTTCAATCTGCTCTCCTCCGCCACGGTGGCGGAAAATGTGGCCTTTCCGCTGCAGCTGGCCGGCACCATGGATAAGGCGGCCATCGCCAAGCGCGTGACTGAGCTTTTGGAGTTAGTGGAGCTGGGGGACAAGGCGCAGATGTATCCGGCTCAGCTGTCCGGCGGTCAGAAGCAGCGCGTGGGCATTGCCCGCGCCCTGGCCTCCAATCCTGAGGTGCTGCTGTGCGATGAAGCTACCTCGGCCCTCGATCCCAAGACCACCAGCTCGATTTTAGAGCTCTTAACTGCGCTGCGCCGCAAACTCAACCTCACCATCGTCATTATTACCCATCAGATGGAGGTGATTAAGGAGTGCTGCGATCGCGTAGCGGTAATCGACGGCGGTGTCATCACCGAGATGGGATCGGCGGTTGACATCTTCATCGACCCCAAGCAGGACTTAACCAAGCGTCTGGTATCGGCGGCAGTGCGCCGCGGTCTGCCGGAGCTTTTGCGTCATACCCAGGTGGTCTCGGAGTATCATGAGGGCGCTAAGGCAGTGGTGGAGCTTTTATTTCTCGGGCCTAAGGCCGATGCGCCGGTGATTGTAGATGTGGCCAAAGAATGCGCCGTCTCCATTTCCATCTTAGCGGGCAATATCGATCATATTCAGAGCGAGCCTTACGGCATTATCGTGGTGGAAATCGGCGGCAGCCGCGCGGAAATTGAGCGCGCCATTAATGAGTTTAAACAGCGGGTACATAAAGTTGAGGTCTTAGGGTACGATGAACGCAAGCAGCTTTCTGAATTTTGATGCCATAAGCCGCATCGGCGGTCTGCTTTTTGATGCCAGTTTAGAGACCCTGTACATGGTCTTTATCTCGTCTGCCGTCTGCATTATTGCCGGCGTGCCCTTAGGCGTGATCCTGCTGGTGACCTCCAAGGGCTATTTCTGGGAGAGTCCGCGCTTTTACAATGTGCTCGCTGCCGTGGTCAATGCGCTGCGCTCCATTCCGTTTATTATTCTGATGGTGGCCATCATCCCCTTTACTAAGTTTGTGGTGGGCACTTCCATCGGCACTACCGCAGCCATTGTGCCTTTAACCATCGGCACCATTCCCTTTATCGGACGTCTGGTCGAGACTTCGCTGCGCACCGTGCCGCACGGCCTGATTGAGGCCGCTGAGTCCATGGGCGCGACTCCGTGGCAGATTGTCCGCAAAGTGCTGATCCCTGAGGCCATGCCTGAGCTCATTCAGAACTTCACCATCACCGTGATCGTCATCATCGGCTTCTCCGCCATGGCCGGCACTATCGGCGGCGGCGGCCTCGGCGATCTGGCTATTCGCTACGGCTATATGCGCTTTAGAGCGGATGTGATGATCTCCACGGTGGTCATTCTGATTGCCATGGTGCAGATTGTGCAGTGGATCGGCGACTATTTAACCCGCCGCTGCGATCACCGTTAACCTGCAGTGCAGGTTGATGCACTGCTTTAGTGCGCAAACCTGCGTTTTATTCTCTAACAGCCCTCCGCCCCCTTGTCAGGGGGCGCTTTTCACTCCACAATAAGCCCATGCGCGAAACCCCCTCAGTAATACTGGGTTTTTTAGGAGCATTTTTAGAATGAAAAAAGTTTTAGCCTTAGCTGCCGCCGTTTCCGGCATTTTAGCTTTCAGCGCCGCCTCTGCCGGCGAGCTCTCTGTGGGCGTGACCCCGGTGCCGCACGGCGAGGTGATGGAATTCGTCAAGCCGATCGTGGCCCAGCAGGGCGTGGACTTAAAGATCGTGGAGTTTAACGATTACGTCCAGCCGAACCTGGCTACCGCTGACGGCGATCTTAACGCCAACTACTTTCAGCACCGCCCGTACTTAGAGACCTTTATCAAAGATCACGGCGTGGACTTAGTGGAAGTCTGCCCGGTGCACATTGAGCCTATGGGCGTCTACTCCCGCAAGGTTAAGGATTTAAAGAATATCCCTGACGGCGCTGTCGTCGGCATTCCTAACGATCCGACCAACGGCGGCCGCGCTTTACTGCTGCTGCACAGCCAGGGCTTAATTAAGCTTGCCGATCCGACCAGCATCACCGCCACCGTGATGGATATCACCGAGAATCCGCATGATTTAGACATCCGCGAATTAGAGGCCGCTCAGCTGCCGCGCGCCTTAGATGATTTAGATCTGGCCGTGATCAACACCAATTTCGCCATGCAGGCGGATTTAATCCCCAACCGCGATGCCTTAGCGGTGGAAGGCGCTGACTCTCCGTATGTGAACATCCTGGTGGCCAACCCTGAGAGCGCCAAGACCCCTGATATGCAGATCTTAGTGAAGGCGCTGCAGTCCCCGGAGACCCGCAAGTTCATCGAGGACAAGTATAAGGGCGCTGTACTGCCGGCTTTCTAAGATCCAAGCATACAGCAGCGGGGCAGTTTTCCCGCGATTTTCCTTTAAAGCAGGCGGCCTCAGTGCCGCTTGTTTGTTTTCTAATCTCTTAAGATCTGGGATAATTTCAGCTCAACAGCAGTAATCATAACGATTTTTCCTAAAGGAGGGTGCGGTGAGTACAGCAGACAGAAAAGATCAGACCCCGGTGCATTTGAAGACCGTGCTGAGCGCTGAGGCGGCTGTCGATCTGACTGCAGTACCCTTTGAAAACGCCGATCAGGACCTGGCGGTGCCGGCAGCTGCTCCGGCAGATGCTGCTCAGAAGCAGGCTGCAGAACCGGCCGGAGCTCCGGAAGAACCGTTTGATCCGGCCGCTTTTTTAAAGACCGTGCCCAATCGTCCGGGCTCCTACCGCATGTATGATCGCAGGGGTACGGTGATCTATGTGGGCAAGGCTAAGGATTTAAAAAAGCGTTTGTCGCAGTACTTTTTAAAGCATGTCGCGCCCAAGACCCGCGCTTTGGTGTCGCATATTGCGCATATCGAATTTACCGTCACCTTCTCGGAAACTGAAGCTTTAATCTTAGAGAACAATTTAATTAAGCAGTATCAGCCGCGCTACAACATCCTGCTGCGCGACGATAAGTCCTATCCTTATATTCTGCTTACCAAGGAAAAGCATCCGGGAGTCTATTATCACCGCGGCCCGCAGAAGGTGCCGGGTGACTATTTCGGGCCCTTTCCGGACAGCACGGCGGTTAAGGACAGTCTGCGCATCCTGCAGAAGCTCTTTCCCATCAGACAGTGTGCGCAGAATGTCTATGAGCACCGCTCGCGCCCGTGCCTATTGGCCCAATTGGGCAAGTGCCTCGCGCCCTGCGTGCCGATGAACGCCAAGGCGGAGGCCCATTATGCCGAGCAGGTGGAGCTCTTAAAGCTCTTTTTAAACGGCCGTGATCAGGAGCTTTTAAATTCACTTACCGCGACGATGCAGCAGCACTCGGATAATCTGGAGTTTGAAGAGGCAGCCCAAGTGCGCGATCAGCTGCTGGCGCTGCGCCGCGTGCAGGAATCGCAGGCCGTGGATTCCGATAAGGCCTACGATTTAGACGTCATTGCCTGCGCCATGGGCGGGGGCCTTGCCTGCGTGCACGTGCTCTTTATCCGCCGCGGGCGCATCCTGGGTACACGCTCGTATTTTCCCAAGCTCCCTTCAGGCGGCAGCAGCGCTGAGCTCTTATCCTCCTTCGTGCAGCAGTTTTATTTAAATGAGCAGCGCGCGCTGATGTTCCCTAAGGAAATTGTGCTGCCGGAGCCTTTGGAGGAGGAAGCCCTGGTGGAGCAGGCGGTGTTTAAGCTCTCCGGGCGCGAGGTCAAATTTACCCATCGCGTGATCGCCGAAAGGGCCAAATATCAGCGTTTGGCGCAGGATAATGCGCAGACCTCGCTGACATCAAAGCTGGCCTCAAGCTCGACGGCCAGGATGCGCATCGAGTCTTTGGAGAAGATCTTAGGGCTAAGCGGCGTGGAGCGCATGGAGTGCTTTGACATCTCGCATACCCAGGGTGAGCTTACCGTAGCCTCCTGTGTGGTCTTCGGACGCGAGGGGCCGGAGAATTCGCGCTATCGGCGCTTTAATATCTCAGGCATCACTCCGGGGGATGACTTTGCCGCCATGCATCAGGTGCTGACGCGCCGCTTCAGAGATCCTGCCTCCGGCGAGCGCCCGGACATCGTTTTTATTGACGGCGGCAAGGGGCAGCTCAAGCAGGCTGAAGAAGTTATAGGCGAGGCCTATAAGCAGGCCGGCGTGCCGATGCCTTTATTGGTAGCGGTAGCTAAGGGCGAGGGGCGCAAAGAGGGCCTCGAGACCTTAATTAAAGGCTATACGCACGAGGAATATCATTTAAGCCTTGAAGATCCGGCGCTGCAGCTGGTGCTGCACATTCGCGATGAGTCTCACCGCTTCGCCATTACCGGCCATCGCGGGCGGCGGCAGAAGGCGCGCACTGCCTCGGCTTTAGAGCAGATCCCGGGCGTAGGGCCCAAGCGCCGTCAGGCGCTGCTGCAGCATTTGGGCGGGCGGCAGGAAGTGCTGCGCGCCGGCGTTGACGATCTGGCTAAGGTGCCGGGGATCAGCCGGGATCTGGCCGAAAAGATCTACGCCGCGCTGCATTAAATCCCCACAAGCGAAAATCCCGGACAAAGCCGGGATTTCCTGCAGTCAGCAATAAGTTTGAGCTTAAGCTTTGCCGTCAGTGCGACATCACGTATTTGACGAACTGCAGCTTGGTCTCAGCGTCTGCGCTCTCATATAAGGACACTAACTGACGCAGCTGCGGGGAAGGGCCGGATACAGCGCCGCCTGAGGTAGAGGAGGTGGTTAAGTTGGCGTCCTGGGCTGCCGTGGTCATCGGAGCTGCCATGGTGACGTTAGCGGCAGCGGAAGAGGCGCCGGGATTGCTGAAAGTATCAGCAGTGATGGTCGGAGCCCCGTAGTAGGTCATGCCCACGGTGCGATTGCTGCCCTGCACGTATTTCGGGGCATATAAGCGGTTTAAAGACATTAAATCCTGGCGGTAGTCGCGCAGAATGGAGAAGCCGGACTCGGAGGCTAAGATGTAGTAGTAAGCTTCAGATTCGGCTAAAGGCTTGCCGGAGGTCTGAGTTAAGGTGATCTTCTGGGTGCGGGCATAATTTTCCGCCCCTTCAAGGCCGCGCGGCTCCGGATAATCAAAGGTATAGCTGCCGTCAGCGGGAATGTTGGTGATCTCCACCACGATGGGGTTGGAGGCCTGTACTAAGCGTCTGTTGGCGGAAGTGCCGAAGGTATCTTCAAACAGCAGGACAATCTGATGGCGGCCTGCTGATAAATTAATGGCGCGCGTGTCCTTATTAAAATCAAATTCCGAGGTTTCGCCGTCCACTAATTCGACGCTGTAGTGCACCGGCACTACAAACTCAGCGGCAGAAATTTGAAAAGCGCAGGCGATCGCCGCCGCGGCAGCGCCAGCCTTCAAAACAGCTTTGAAATTCATTCTCAAGTCCTTAGTTTATATCGAGCAGTGTAAACTCAGCAGATTTTAGCAAATCAGAAGGTAAATTCCGCACCTATGACGTATTTATCCTCGCCATAGCCGTAGGGCAGGCTCTCACCAAAGAATTTCTCCGGTTGGGCCCCTAAATCCATCTGGCTTTCGGCAAAAACCTTAAACGACGGCCCAAAGGAGTAGGCAAGGCCCAGCTTTAAATCCGCTGCGGTAAAGAAATCGTCGTAATGCTGCAGCTCCACGCCTCCTGATACCGTGATGCCGTTATTATTAAAGCTGTAGCTCAAGGCAGTCTCATAAGTATAGAGCTGATGCCTGAGATACTCGTAATCGGTGCCGGTAAAGACGAAGGCCGCGTAGGGGCCTGCGCCTAAATAGCCGTAGCTTACGGCAAAGCCGTAATCGTACTTGTGGCCCGGCTTATGGTTTTGGATGAAGGCCGCAGCTTCATCGCGGCTTAAGTTGTAGTCCTGCGCCAGAATCGGTTTGAAGTAATCCTGCATGTCCTGCGAGCGGTCAGCGCTGTCGTAGGTCAGATCACTGTAGGAAATACCGTAGGCGATGTTGACGTTCTCAAAGATCTGCGTGGCCAGCGAAATCGCGCCGGCATTGCGGATGGAGAACGGCGAGCCGTTGATGTGTGCCGAGGAGGTCTGATAGGACAGACGCAGATCGTAGCTTAAGGCCGCCAGACGGTACATGATCTGTCCGGGCAGAGTGTCGCCCATGATGTAGTAGTCGTTGGCGCGGCTGTCCAAATAATTGTAGATATCGGTGGCTCCGGCTACTGCGTAATAAGCGCTGTCGCCGCGTCCAAAGAGCAGGGTACCGTACTGATAGGCGTCAATGCCGGCGTAGAGATAGCGGGTATCGGTCTGCACTGTGCCGTCAGGCATATCCCATTCGGCCAGCATTACCGCATCGAGGCCGTCGGTGATTTTAGAGCGCGAGGCCAGACCTAAGCGGAAGGTGGAGACCAGGCTGTCATCGCCGTAACCGTTGGCGTAAATGCGATCCGGCTGCGAGCCGCTGCGCGACAATAAAAGGGCGCCGGCGCGGCCGTACATATCGAAGGTGAATTCGTCATCGGAATAGAGCTGAGCGCCCCAAGCGCCGGCGCACAGCGCCGCGCCTAAGGCCGCGGCAGTAAGTTTTAATGCAGATTTCATAAATATAATTGTCAATCTCAGGACATCAGCCGCACTGCGGCCTTGTGATTATAGCGCAGAACACAGCATCTACTGAGTCTGCTGCGGTTTGGGCATGGCGGCAGGCTGCAGCAGGGCGGCAAGCAGCGCCGCATCTCCAGGTGCTCCCTTAATGGACAAAAGGGCCGTCAGCAGGCTCTGCTGCGTCAGGCAGCGCGCGGCCGCATCGGCTTTATCGGGGTGCACAATGGTCTTCTCCATGATGGCGCGCAGCTGCGGATTAGTTTCTAAGAGATGATCCAATGCGGCGCTGTAGGCGGCTTTGCCTAAGATGAGATCTTCAGCGGATAGGACTGCGCACGCGGGGCTCCCCTGCAGCTCTGCAGCAAAGGCCTTATAGATAAGATTGAGATAATCGGACAGCTCCTCTGCGCTTAGGGCCTGAAAGAACGCGCCGGCGCCATGCGCATAATCCTTAGGGGGCAGCAGACTCTGCCCGCTTAAATAAAGGCTGCAGCTTTCAGGGTCAAAATAGGCGGTCTTACTTAAATCGTAGATGAAAAGACGCTTGCGCTCGGGCTTAGTTAAGCGCAGCATCCCCAGGCGCACGAAATTATCGGCGCTGCCGCAGAGCATCTGCGCTGTCAGCTGCTCGTCATCCTGCAGGGCGGCATCGGTCTGCTGCGCCTTGGCCAGCTGCGCTTTTATATGCTCAGGCGCGCCTTTCAGGGCCAAAAGCTTTTTGACATGCTGGTAAATGAGCTGCGCCTGCGGATTTTCAGCGTTCGCAGCGCCGTCAAAACCCAGGGAGCTTAATACCGCCTGTGCGGTAAGTTCACTGTCGCTGACATCCAAGGGGGCAGCCTGAGCGGGGAGCGTACAGGCAAGGGCGGCGCCCCACAGCGCCGCAGACAGGCAGGTGCGTAAAAAGCAGAACATGGCAGATCCTTAAAAACGTATATGCAGCAAGCTCATAGTTTAGTCTATCGGGGTGATAAATGTGCAGTCTTGACAGCTAAGGGCTGACGCTTCATGCTGAGCGGCGTAATACAGCGCGTAAAGATCAATTTGCGGAGAGGATTATGGATGCACCGACTTTGCTTGTCATTGTGGATGTGCAGCAGGATTTTGTGAACGGCTCTTTAGGCACGCAGGAGGCGCAGGCCATGCTGCCCCGGCTTATTGTGAAGGTGAAAGCTCATCAGGGACCGATTGCTTTGACTTTGGATACCCATTGGCCGGATTATCTGCAGACTGCCGAAGGTAAACAGCTTCCGGTGCCCCACTGCATTAAGGGCACGCCCGGATGGGAATTGGCTTCGGAGCTTGCCGCCCTGGCGCAGATTAAACAGGCGCCGCGCTTTGAAAAGCTGACCTTCGGATCGACTGAGCTGGCGCAGTACGTTAAGAGCCAGGCTGACTCCGGATCCATCTCTGCGGTAGAGCTTGTCGGATTGTGCACCGATATCTGCGTGATCTCCAATGCTCTCTTAATTAAAGCGGCCTGTCCGGAGCTGCCGGTAAGCGCGGATGCTGCCTGCTGCGCGGGCGTTACTCCGGCGCTGCATGAGGCGGCGCTGCAGGTGATGCAGAGCTGTCAGGTGACGATTAAGCGGCACTAAATGGGCTGCGGGCGGTGCCGCTTGGCCGCGTCCGCCTGAGACGCACCGGCGGCGGCTTTTGTCTTAGGAGGTCTTTTGCGATTATAATAAGTCAGCTTTTTTCTGTCGCTTAAGGCTGCAGGGGGCCGGCCGCCTCAGACTTTTGCGGGCAGAAAACCCAGAATACAGGAGCATGAATTATGAACTGGCTTGAGAAAATCCTGCCTAAAAGTGATAACACCGGCAAGCGCGAAATTCCTGAGGGTGTCTGGACGAAATGCGATGCATGCGATCAGGTGCTGTACCGCGCCGAGCTGGAGCGCAATTTAAACGTCTGCCCTAAATGCGGTCATCACATGCGGATCAAGGCCAGAGTGCGCTTGGATTCTTTCCTGGATGAAAGCGGCAAAATTGAATTAGGCGCGGATTTAGAGCCGAAAGATGTTTTAAAGTTCAAAGATTTAAAGCGCTATAAGGATCGCTACGCCGCCGCACAGAAAAATACCGGCGAAAAAGACGCCATCGTGGTGGAAAAGGGCTATTTAAAGGGCATCCCGGTAGTGGCCTGCGCCTTTGAGTTCTCCTTCATGGGCGGTTCGATGGGCTCCGTGGTCGGCGCTCGGTTCTGCCTTGCCGTCAACGAATGCTTAAAAGAGCGCCGCGCTCTAATCTGCTTCTCTACCTCAGGCGGCGCCCGCATGCAGGAGTCCTTATTCTCCTTAATGCAGATGGCTAAGACCTCGGCAGCTTTAGCCCGCCTGGCTGATGCCGGTCTGCCCTTTATCAGCGTGATGAGCGATCCCACCATGGGAGGTGTTTCTGCATCCCTGGCTATGCTGGGTGACGTCAATATCGCAGAGCCCAATGCCTTAATCGGCTTTGCAGGTCCCCGCGTTATTGAGCAGACGGTGCGCGAGAAGCTCCCGGAAGGCTTCCAGCACGCTGAGTTCCTGCTGGAAAAGGGCGCTATCGACATGATCGTGCCGCGCAAAGATCTGCGCGACGTCATTGCCGATTTAATCGCCAAGCTGATG
Organism: uncultured Succinivibrionaceae bacterium; assembly: GCA_944389865.1. Taxonomy (GTDB): domain Bacteria; phylum Pseudomonadota; class Gammaproteobacteria; order Enterobacterales; family Succinivibrionaceae; genus Avisuccinivibrio. The sequence continues at coordinate 20,345 of CALXNX010000021.1, read as the reverse complement.
AAGCTTGATGATCCCAATCAGATCTCGCAGACCAAAAAGCCGGCTTCAGCTGAAGCTGCTGCTCCGGATGATGCCAAAGATGATGCGGCGGCTAAAAAGCCCGCAGCCCACAAGCGCAGCACTAAGACGGCAGCGGCTAAACCGCGCGTATAAATAGGATTTTTATGAGTGCTCAGGCACCGGGGGAGCTGCAGCAGCGGCTCTCCTTTTTAGAACAGTTAAACCCCAACCGCATCGAACTCGGTCTTGACCGGGTTCGCGCCGTTTTAGAGCGCTTAGCTTTAGATTTCGGGCAGGCGGTCATTATTGAAGCTGCCGGCACCAACGGCAAAGGCTCAACCTGCGCTTTAATAGATGCCGCGCTGCGCGCTGCCGGATACACATCCTGCCTCTATACCTCCCCGCATCTGCACCGTTTTAATGAGCGCGTGGTGATTAACGGCCGTGAGGCCGGCGATGAGGCTCTGTGTGAGGCTTTTGACGCAGTGAAGGCTGCCGCGGGCGAGATCTTTCTTACCTATTTTGAATATGCCACCCTGGCTGCCTTCTATTTGTTTGCCAAAGCAAAACCTGATGCGCTGGTGCTGGAAATCGGTCTTGGCGGGCGGCTTGATGCGGTCAACGTCTTAGATGCCGATATTGCGGTGATCACCTCAATAGGTCTGGATCATGTGCACATCCTCGGGCATACCGAGGCGGAGATTGCCGGCGAAAAGGCCGGCATTATCAAGCCCCATGCTCAGGTGGTCTGCGGTCTTATGAGCGGCAGCGCCCAAGCGGTGATTGCCGTCAAGGCCCAGGAGCAGGGGGCAGAGCTATGGCTTGAAGGGCGCGATTTTGCCGGCGCCCCGGCCTCTGACGCTCAAGGTTTTGTCATGCAGTTTACAAACGCTGATCTGCAGTCGGAATTTAACGGTTCGCTGCCGCATCCGCTGGTGCCTGAGATCTGCGTGCCGGCCGCGGTGATGACGCTGCAGCTGCTGCGCAGGCGGGGGATGAATATACCCCGCACGGCCCTGGAGCAGGCGCTGCGTACGGCCGTGCTGCCGGGGCGGATGCAGCTGATCGCGCGTCAGCCGGATATCTATCTGGACGTGGCGCACAATGAGCCTGCAGCGCGGCATTTGGCGCAGGTGCTGCAGGCCCGTAAGCTGCCGGCAGGAGCCCGGCGCCTCGGCGTCATCGGCATGCTCAGGGATAAGGATGTTGAAAGCGTGCTGGCGTTGCTAAGTCCCTTGTTTTCACACTTTTATCTGTGCAGCCTGCCAGGCGAGCGCGGGGAGCGGGCAGAGCGCCTGAAGCAGGCGCTGCTTGCCGCCGGCACTGCCGCGGAAGCAGTTACAAGCTTCGATACTGCCGCAGAAGCGCTGCAGGCGGCTAGGGCTGAGGCGGCGGACATTGATGAGATTGTAGTCTGCGGCTCCTTTGTTACCGTAGGCCTTGCTGATGAGGCATTAAAGAATTGTTAGGACATATTGCGAGGAGAGAGAATCATGGCTGTAACCTCTAAGCTGCGCAACCGCATCGTCGGTTTTCTCATTATCGTATCGCTGATTCTGCTGGTCCTGCCGGTGCTGCTCAAAGATCAGCCGCAGACTCCGGCGCAGGTCAATGAGGACATTATCGCGGTCGATGAGCATGGTGCGCTGACCGATGAAAACGGCGGGCTGTTAAGCTCTGCAGAAACCGATTACGCCACCCTGCTGGCCCCGGAGGATGATCTTAAGGACAATCCGCCGCCTTTAACTGCGCCCTCGCCTGATGCCGCACCGCGTCCGGCTTCACCTGCACCTGCATCTTCTGCTCCGGCTGCTTCGACAGATCAGACTGAGATCCTGACGGCGGCCAAGCCTGCGCAGCCTTCCGCAGAGCCGCAGCCTTCTGCGCGCCCGGACACTGAGATCCTGCGCGCTCCAGCAAAGCCTGCTCCTGCTCCGGTACAGAGTGCGCAGAAGACTGCGCCGCGTCAGAGTGCAGCGGCAGCAGCTCCGGCAGCTTCCGGCAAGCCCTCCGGCGCATACACCATTCAGGTGGGCGTGTTCTCGCAGCAGAGCAATGCCCAGAACGTGGTGAAGAAGCTGCAGGCAGGCAGGATCTCAGCCTTTACCGAAAAGGTCACTATTAACGGCAAGGAAATGGTGCGCGTCTATGCAGGCTCCGGCAAAACGCAGCAGGAGCTGCAGCCGGTCCTTACTCAGGTAGAAAAGCTCACCGGCGCTAAAGGGCGCATTGTCTCGACGCGCTGAGGAGAGCGGAATGCAGATTTCAGCTTTAGTCAGCGAGCTTGACGCGCTCCTTGATGTCAGCGCCTTTAAGGATGCCTCCTATAACGGCCTGCAGGTGCAGGGACGCGATGAGATCCAGCATATCGTTACCGCGGCGGATGCCTCGCAGATGAATATTGAGCGGGCCGCAGACTGCGGTGCAGATGCCTTAATCGTGCATCACGGGCTCTTTTGGCGCGGAGCTGATCCGCGTGCGGTCGGGCCCTTAGGGCGCAGAATCCGGACAGCGCTGGCAGCAGATCTCAATATCATCGCCTATCATCTGCCCTTAGACGGGCATCCGGTGTGGGGCAATAACAGCTGTTTGACCGCGCTCTTTGATTACAAAGCCCGTGATTTTCTGGTGCCGGGAGATAAAACCTCATTGGCCATGATCATGGAGCTGCAAGCTCCCGTGTCCGTGCAGGATGCCGCTCAGCTTTTGGCCCGTCAGCTGCGCACTAAGGTGGAGGTGTTAGGCGTCAACGATCCGGTGCGTGAGCTTCATCGCATCGCGGTGTGCTCGGGATCCGGAGCCTTCCTTGTCGATGAGGGGATGATTGCAGGCTGCGACGCTTTAATTACCGGCGATGTGCATGAGCAGACATACGCCTTGGCCAAAGAGCAGGGCCTTACGGTCTTTGCGGCCGGCCATCATGCCACCGAGCAGGACGGCGTACGCGTTTTAGGCGAAACTGCAGCAGCACAATTTGGACTGCAGCATCAGCATTTGCCTTATGAGCAGGAGCTTTCGAGCTTATGGTATCGGAATTGAGCAGTATGAACGCAGATGCAGGCTTAAGCCGCGAGGCTTTATTAGTCAGAGAGGCCTTAAGAGAGCGCGGCTTGGAAACCCCGCTTATTCCGAGCGCTCTGACTGCAGATGAGAAGCGCGCTAAGATTGAGCGCTGCATGCGCGAGATCATGGAAACTTTAGGGCTCGATCTTAACGATGACAGTCTGTATAAGACCCCTAAGCGCGTAGGCAGGATGTTTGTCGATGAGCTGTTTTCGGGCCTTGATTACGCCAATTTCCCGGATATCACCTTAATTGACAATAAAATCCGCTGCGATGAGATGATCAAGGTCAAGGACATCACCTTTACCTCAACCTGCGAGCATCATTTCGTGGTCATCGACGGCACCGCTAAGGTGGCCTATATGCCGGCCGATAAGATCATCGGCCTGTCCAAGATCAACCGCATTGTGCAGTTCTTCGGGCGGCGGCCGCAGGTGCAGGAGCGGCTGACGCAGCAGATCTTTGTGGCGCTGCAGACCCTGCTCAATACCCGCAATGTGGCAGTTTCCATTACGGCTGTCCATTACTGCGTCAAAGCCCGCGGGGTCAAAGATCCGACCTCGTGCACTACTACCACGGCCTTAGGCGGACATTTTAAGAATAATCCGTCCTCGCGCCATGAATTTTTGACCGATTAATAAGCTTTGCAGGAGTACCAGAATGCGGCAGGATTATCTGGTTTCACTTATCGTTCCGGTCTATAACGAAGAAGCTACTATTGAGCTTTTTATTAAGACCATTAAAGCCAAGCTCTTCCCGGAGCAGGAGCATTTAGAGGTGGTCTTTGTCGATGACGGCTCAAAAGACCGATCGGCTGAGATCATTCATGAGCTGATGGCGCAGGAGGAAAAGCTGCGCCGCAGTCAGGATCCGCATTATCTGCGCATTTCTCTAATCAAACTGTCGCGCAATTTCGGCAAGGAAGCTGCCATGACGGCGGCCCTTGATCTGGTCGACAGCGATGCCGTGATCCCCATGGACGTCGATCTGCAGGATCCGCCGGAGCTGGTTTTAGAATTCATCCGCATCTGGCGCGATGAGGGGATCGATCATGTTTACGGCGTACGTGTGGACAGATCGCAGGATACCGAGGTCAAGCGCGTCACTTCAGGCGGTTTTTACTACGTCTTCAATAAGCTGTCCAATAAGGTCAAGATCCCGGCTAATGTTGGCGATTTTCGCTTAATGGACCGCAAAATCGTGCAGACAGTGCGTCAGCTGCATGAAACCAACCGCTTTATGAAGGGGCTGTTTGCCTGGCCGGGCTTCTCATCAAAAGGCGTGCCGTATCAGCGTCCGCCGCGCTCAGCCGGTACCAGCAAGTGGAATTACTGGAAGCTGTGGAACTTTGCCTTAGACGGCATTGTGTCCTTTTCATCCCTGCCGCTGCGCGTATGGTCATATATCGGCGCCGGCGTGGGGCTTTTGGCTATGATCTATATGTGCTGGATCATCGCTGAGACTGTTTTCACCGGCATTGAGGTTCCAGGCTATGCCTCCATCATGTGCGTGGTGCTGTTCTTAGGCGCAGTGCAGCTGATCTCCATCGGCGTGCTGGGCGAGTACTTAGGCCGCATGTCTGAAGAGGTCAAAAAGCGTCCGGTCTTTGTGGCGCAGGAGGTCACCGGCGTTCTGGCTGACAGATTAGGTCAGCGCTCCGGCCGCAGCGAGAACGGCATGTTCTTTACTCAGCCGCCCGCAGCTGAGGCCGAAATTGAGGATAAAAAGAACGCATGAGCTCTAAACTGCGGGATCTGCGTCGACAAATACTGCAGGGGCAGGGCATTTTTGAGATCCTGCGCTTTGTCGCGGTGGGTGGCTTGGCGACCCTCACCGATCTTACCGTGACGCTTCTTATTTTCTTTATCTTCCCGGGCGTGCACGAGAATATCGTTACCACCTGCGCTTTTGCAGTGGCCTTTTTCGTCTCGTATTTCGGGCATCGCTATTTTACCTTTAAGCAGCAGGGCAGTATCTGGCGCTTCTTAGCGCTTTCAGGCTCCATGCTCGTGCTGCGCAATCTCCTGGTCTTTATCATGGTGACCTATTGGATGCGCGGTCTGCCCCCCATCATCATCGCCATGGCGCTGGTGACCATTATTACCTATTTGATTTCTAAATACGGCGTCTTCGCAGGCAGCCGTGCTCACCATTAAGTAAAGGATGTGTATGCGTATAGCATTAGGCATTGAATATGCAGGCTGGAATTATGCCGGTTTTCAGCGTCAGAGCGCTGCTCCTTCCGTGCAGGGAGAGCTGGAGCGGGCGCTGTCGCAGATTGCCGATCAGGAGATTGTGATCAGCTGCGCTGGGCGCACCGATGCCGGCGTCAACGCTACCGGACAGGTGGTGCATTTTGATACAGAGCATGACCGTCCGGACCGGGCGTGGATCCTGGGCACCAATACTAAACTGCCTGATGACATCTCCGTGACCTGGGCCTGCCATGTCGATGAGAGTTTTCATGCGCGTTTTTCGGCGCGGGCGCGGCGCTATCGCTATGTGCTCTTCAATGCGCTGCAGCGTCCCGGCATTATGCGTCAGGGCGTAAGCCATTATCACGGGACTTACGATGCGGCCAAAATGCAGGAGGCGGCGCAGATCTTAAAGGGCGAGCATGATTTTGCCTCCTTCTGCGGGGCCGATGATGAAAGTCGATCCACCCATCGCTGCGTACATTTTATCGAGGTTTCAAGACACGGGCCGTACCTCATTTTTGATATCGCCGCCAACGCCTTTTTAAATCACATGGTGCGCAATATTGTGGGCTCACTGCTGCTGGTCGGCAGCGGCGAGCGCGACCAGGATTGGCTCGCCCAGGTTTTTGCCGCCTGTGATCGCACGCAGGCAGGGCCCACCGCCTATCCGCAGGGGCTCTACTTGGTGGATGTGACCTACCCCGCATCCTTTGGTCTGCCGCGCCGCGAGTTCTTAGGGCCGCTGTGGCTGCCTTAAAGCGGAAAAAGGGGCTCAAAAGCAGCCGGGGGCCGCAGTTTTGCAATATGGGAGCAAAGCCGCGGCGGGCTTTTGAGTATAATGAGGAATAAACCTTTATCCTGAGCAAGGAAAAATTATGTACACGCTTCCAAATATTCTTACATTTTTAAGAGTATTGCTGATCCCGGTTTTTGTGGTTTTATTTTATTGGCCTACCCCGCGCTCTAATCTGCTGGCCGCCTTTGTCTTCATCATCGCAGCGCTCACTGATCTGCTTGACGGCTATTTAGCCCGCCGCTTAAAGCAGACCACCAAGTTTGGAGCCTTCTTAGATCCGGTAGCCGATAAGATCATGGTGTGCACCGCCTTAGTCTTGATTGTAGAGTTCTACAGCGTCAAGGCCTCGCAGTTTTTCTACGGCATTAATTTCTTAGTGACCATTCCAGCTATCGTCATTATTTCGCGCGAGATTGTGGTCTCGGCGCTGCGCGAATGGATGGCTGAAATCGGCAAGCGCTCGGCTGTAGCGGTTAATTGGGTGGGCAAGTGGAAGACCACCATTCAGATGACTGCTATCGCAGGTCTAATCTGGCGGCACAATGAGCCGATTATTTACGGCAGTTTAGGTCTGCTCTCCGTTGCTACTGTGCTCACCATTTGGTCGATGGTAATGTACCTCAAGGTGGGCATCAGCAATATGCGGGAAGGGGAATAAAGCTCAGCGGGAACCGCGTGAATGCGCTCTCATCACCAGAGTTCAGCGATTCAGCGAAAAGCGCTTATATATGCCTTTGGCGGCAAGTTTAGTTTTGAATTATTACGGGGGTGCGCGGGCGTGTTTTTGCCTTGGCCCCAAGTACTTCATCTTGATTGGCGCAGTCAGCTTTTCATTAGGGATAGGCTCCAGGTTCAGTGAGCGCTTAAGCTCACCTAACGCGCAGAACATAGGCAGCAGTTTTTAGACTGGATGTCAACGCAGTTTGAAGTGCAGCACGGCGCATACATCCTGCTGCAGTACAGCATCGACTCCATTTTGGACGATCTGCGCGACATCAAAGAGTTTTTTTCAGCGCACACCGCGAACGAATAAACAGTTGATTGGTCGAACATAAAGCAGGATATAGGATTACGATAAATAAAAATAACTGATTAAAAGAGAAAAAACATGTATTACTGTTTTGGAACCCAGCGAGATCAGCGGATTAGAGAAATGGCCGGATTTAAAGCTTGTATTGAAGTAGATTTGGCTGATGAAAGAACGAGACGTCCCTACAGAAATTTATACCAGCAGTATATTGACGGCAAAATCGATCTGGAAGATTTCGGCAAAATGCTGAAATTTATTAATGAGCATAGTGAGGCTCAAAAGATTACAGCTTCTGAAGAAACAGAGTTAGTGTTAACGACTGAGCAGTTGCGTGAACTTTTTGCGGATAGAAAAAATCATGTATCAAAGCATTAACGATGATCATGTAATTTTAATCAATAGCCTTAATATTTCTCAGCTGAGAAAAGAAACTCTTCCTGAAAAGCTTAACCGAGATACTGTCAAGGAGATAAACCGCAGGATTTTTGCCGGAGTTGAAGTTGCAGATTACACTCCCGGTACTTTTCGCAATGCTGCAGAGCCCGGCTCATTTAACCTGTCATCAAGAAACTTAAAGTCCCAAAATGATCGGCAAATCTTTTCCATGCGATCTTTTATGGATGAATCTGCTTTAAAAAGGTTTGACTTCACTTTAGGAACTATACAGCCTGAGCTCTTCAAACAGCTTAATACTGCTGAATTTACGCAAAAGATCAGCGAAATCTATGCCAATTTAGACTATACTCATCCTTTTCTGGATGGCAACAGCCGTACTTTTAGAACTTTTACCCAAATGGCAGCAAAATCCGCAGGTTTTGATCTTAACTGGGATCGAGTTGCCGAGAGTCAGTTTCTGCGTGATGAACTTTACTGTGCCCGCAGTATAGAGGCAAACCGCTTGGCTGCAGCCGATCCTGCGCAATCCCATGTTAGAGAAAATGTACTGAATATGCTGGATGATCTCAGCGATAAGCGGGACTTAAATCAGCTGCTAAGTGAAGAAAGGATCATTACGCCTTATCGTGCACTTGCATTTAAGCATGCTGTTCAGCAGTGTTTTAATACTGCAGGAAATGATCTGCCGCAGCTTAAAAATCAGCTGCTCTTAAGCTGCCGCACGCTCAGTGAACAGTACCAAGAGATTGAAGCTCCGCTCAGAGAGCTTGCCAAATACATCAATACTGCTGTTAAAGCTCACAATGACGTGCATGGAGCTCAAACCTGCATTAAAGTGCTGACGGCGTTTTATTGGGATTTGGAAACTGGGGAAACTGATTTCATGCTTAAGCATGAAGAAGTGGCGGATGGAGTGAGATTTGTTTAAGGTTAACTTATTGATATTGTATAAAATCTAAAAAATTTTGTACAGAATTGATCAGCACTGGTACTGAAAATGGAATTTGCATGGCACCTGCAGTGAATTCTGCACGCTTATTTGAGCGTAATTTATTTTTTTGAACTGTTTAACTCTGCATCAATTCAGCTTTTTACATATTTATGCAGTAAATTTGCATCCAGCATATATTTTTAAAAATTTTTATATTTCTATATCAAAATTCTTCATTTTTGTATATAATGCGATCATATAAATACAAAAAACTACGGGGAGGGCCTGCTATGGCTAATAAGAATTTGCTGAAGCTGCAGATCTCTGAACTTAAGCAGCTGATGGATAAGCTTATACCTGAGGTCGAAAGACTGATTGATGATAAGCCGGTCAATGACTATTTAGGCATTAATGAAGTGGCTGAACTGCTGGGCGTATGCCCGCTTACGGTGAGACGCCGTATGGCTTCCGATCCCAATTTTCCGCAGCCTTACATTAAGCATCCCCTGCGCTTCAGGCGCGCGGCGGTGATGGAGTTTATAACTAATGCTGAGCAGGCGCAAAAGGAATTGGCGGAGTGCAGATCGATCACTGCACGAATGAAAAAGCGCTCGCAGAGTTTTGCATAAATAAAAGCCCGCATCTGCGGGCTGAAATGTTGAGTAAAGCCTTTATGCAAGGTCGAGGATCTGCCGCAGGCTCCGCGCCGCTGTCACCAGATCAGCGCGCTGAGTGTGCGGATCGCGTTCCTTGTCTTTGTATTCCTCCCATACGGCGGCAATCTGCTCTGACAGCGCACAGCCGTGCTCCTGCTCCTTTAAGCTCGCTCTGAACACCGCCAAAAAGCTGTGCAGGAAGGCTGCGCGGATAGAGCGCCGAATGTTGCCCATCAACTGCACGTTGTTAATGAAGGCCAGCCAGTCTTTCAGTACCTCGTCAGTGTCTGCTCTGCTTAACAGCAGAGTGACCATCTTCAGTGCCGCTGTGGTGCCCTGACTGCGCGCCTTATGCTCGGATTTGCATGAGCGCATATCCATCAATGAACAGCGCATGGTGTAGAGCTCCTCGCGGTACTCCGTGCCGCTGCAGGGACATACTGCGGTTTGAACGCTGGCCGCCTGCGGCATGGTGTAGGTGCCGGTCCTGCGCAGGGCGGGGAGAACTTCGCTGGTTACCCAACGCTTAAATGATTTAGCGGCTGGGAGCTTTGAACCGAAGATCAGGGCATAAAGGCCGCTTTCGTTAATGAAGGTGATGTTGGGATTACCGCCTAAAGGTGACAATATCGGTGCTGAGGTTCCGTCACGATTCGTGACAGAACTCTGATCTATATGAAGATTTTTGAGGTTAAAGGTTTGTCTATCTTCTGCATCAACATGCTTTGATAGCCCTTCTCTTATATTTGAATACTGCAAAGCTGATGCTACATCATTTGCTTTAAACCACGGTTCACCGTCAAGCGTAACAGTCATGACAATATGATTTTGGGCAAAGGTGAAGTTCTGTATAGTGTTGGTGTTCATGCTTATGCCCTCCTTTCTGCGCTGAAGTTATAGCGCACAGCAAGCTCGGTGCTGACAGAGGAGAGTTGAGCTAAGAGCTGATTGTAGAATTTGAGGATTTCAGCTTTATTTTCGGTGAGCACAGCCGCATTAAGAAGCTGAAGGAGAATGGTGATCTTGGACAGATCAAGAGAGATTTGAGCGTTCATAATATGAACTCCTGACGATTTATATTTGAGTTAACCGCCTGTTTTGATCAGGTGGTGCCAAGGGCTCAAAACCGTTCGTCAGTTACGGCGGGCATATTTCCCTTATGGGTATTGTATTAGCCGCACCCTCGGCAGAGCTACACTAAGCCTAAGGGCTTGAGAGTATTCTGCGGGGTTTGCACACTTTCGCGTGTACCGCGCTGACGATCTTGAAGTAGGCGTTTTGAGCACCTGGATTTATATTACAGTGATTCAACATGATGTACAAGATAGACTTCTGATCTTTTTTTAGATGCGTAATAGTATAGCATACAAATGTAATATAAGTGTGATCAATATGTAGAATAATATTGAAACAATAGTATATTTAATAATAAATCTACTGAGTGGAAGACCTGCAGGTGATTTCAGTCTGTCTGTTGTCATGACAATTAAAGGCGCGGCTGGCTGAGAGAGCTCTGAGATGTGGTAGAGCCTTAACAATTTAATTCTGTCCCAAAAAATGGGGGGGGGGGCCTCAGATATGAGTTTAACGGCTAAGCTGATTGCGGTATTTATAATACTTCGTAATATTTAAACGAAAACTATACATTTATATATAAATTGTGGGATAATTGTTGAGGTTAATAAAGCTAATTGTATTTAGGAGCGCTGAACTAATGGCAGAAATTAAGGAAGCAAATCCCACGATCAAAGAGGAGAGGTCTTGGAATATGGTAGCGTTCAGGCCCTCGGAGGAAATGAAGCTGTATTTTAAAGCTTCTAAAAAAACGCTGAACCGCTCTGAAACTCTTAATAAATGGTTTCATCGCTATAAAACTTTACTGCAGGAACATTACGTGCCCCTGTCGGTTAAGGAAGCTCAGCTGTTAGAGCAGATCTGCATAGACGCTAAGGTCTGCGATGACAATTTTATTCGCTATATGGAGCAGTTCGTGCCCGAAGATGTGCCTGAAGCGGATAAGCCGGTACTGGCCGGCTTATTAGACAAAATCCGCGCTGCGGATTTCAGTTCCCGTCTGGCCATGATCGTTAATCTTGGATTTTAGTTTTCCGCCCTGCAGGTGCGGAGCAAATTTTTGCATGAGGAAAAATTTATGACTGTTTTTACTAAAGCTGATTTGGCCAGGGTGATGACGGAGAAGTTCTATTTATCGCATCGGGATGCTGTGGCGATCACCAATGGAGTATTCGATGCCATTATGGAGCATTTAGCAGCAGATGAACGCGTAGTAATTAAGGGATTCGGTACCTTTGCGCCAGGTTTTTCAGCCGCGCGCAAGGGGTTTAACCCGCGCACGCGCGAGGCAGTGGAGGTTCCAGCCTGCAGAAGGGTGTCCTTTAAGTCAGGTGCGGAGCTGAAGCGCCGTATAAACGCAGAAAAGGCGGAGGATTAGCTTATTTGAAGGCTGGATTTTATGCTTACGCTTACTGATGAACAGCAGGATATTATTGCCGCAGCGGCGCAGCTTGAGCCTGGAGATGTGCTGAAGATTGAGGCCTGCGCAGGCAGCGGCAAGACTTTTACCTTGGCGGAGATCGCCAAATCTTTGCCGGAGCGGCGCTTTCTGTATCTGGCTTTTAATAAGGCTGTTGCAACTGATGCCAAGCGGAAGTTTCCTGATAATGTAGAGGCGCGCACCGTCCATTCACTGGCTTATCAATGGTATAAACAGCATTATCCGCAGCAGCATTTGGGGATTGTGGCTAAGTACCGCATCTTTGATCTAATGTCGGTATTTGAGCATGAAAATGAGCGCACTTTAGCTGCAACTTTGTATTGGTTCAATCAGTTCTGCAATTCTGATAGAAGCTTAGAGCAGTGCAGTGACGAGAATGTACGAACTTTATTTGAAGCGGTTGAGCAGGGCTTAATTCCGCCTACGCACTCGTTTTATTTCAAACTGTTTCAGCTTAACGCTGAGGAGCCGTTTAAAGGCTATGACTATGTGCTTTTAGATGAAGCGCAGGATACTAATGATGTCACCATGTCGCTGTTCAGCGCTACTTGCGCGCGGCGCATCTTAGTGGGCGACAGTCATCAGAGCATTTACTACTGGCGCGGCGCTGTTAATGCTTTAGCGCGGTTTCGCACTGCAGAGCATTTAGTTAAGCATCTTTCCTATTCATTTCGCTGCGAGCAGCCGGTGCTGGATTGCGCTAATTTCTTTTTACAGCGCTATGCCAGGGACAGCCGCTATGTGGTGCCGATGAAGAGCAAAGCTGAGCACAGTAAAGGCAGGACTATGGCCTATATTGCGCGTACTAACGGCAAGCTGATTGAGCTGATGGATGCAGTTCTGAGCCCCAGCCTTTCCAAATCCAAGCTGCAGAAGTACGGCTTAACCCGCAGGGCGGACGATATTTTTTCAGCACCTTTAGTCTTTTTAGATTTCATTAAAGGAAAGCGCAGTTTTAATGGGCAGTATGCGTGGCTTAATAACTTTGCGACGGTAAAAGACTTAAAGGAGTATGCCGTTAACTGCGCTGATCCTGAAGTGCAGAGCAGCCTTGCCTGCGCGCAGCGCTTCGGCTCTAAACTGCGTTTTCTATACAATCTGGCGGATACCCTGGAGTATTCAAAAGATCCTAAATACGTTTTTACTACTGCGCACAGTGCCAAGGGCCTGGAGTGGGATGAGGTTGTAGTGCAGGATGATTTTATCGATTTAGATGAAGCATACAGCTTAATGCAGAATCCGCCGCAGGACGTTGAGCAGGAAGGCGACAATCAGGAAGAAAAATTAATTTTAACCGCAGATGAATTTGAGCAGGAGCTAAATCTTTTCTATGTGGCGATTACGCGCGCACGCCGCAAATTTACGGACTTGTCTGCCAATAAAACAACTTATTCAACTAAAGGTGTTCCGCCTAAGTATGCAGAAGCAAAAGGGGATTGATTATGAGGCTGTTTATTGCAGAAAAGCCGTCAGTGGCTAAAGCGATTGCCGCAGAGCTGGGAGTAGAGCAGCGCTGCGACGGCTATTATAAGTGCAGGGGCAATGTGTGGGTGACTAACTGCTTTGGTCATTTGCTGGAGCTTGAAGATCCGGATTTTTATTTGCCGGAAGATGTGCCTTTAAATAACAAAGGCAAAAAAATGTGGCGGACGCAGGATTTGCCGATTGTCCCCAGACAGTGGAAGAAAAAGCCGCGTCATGATGCGCGCAGGCAGTTAAAGCTGATTGGCGAGCTGTTAAAACAGGCCTCAGAAGTGGTGAATGCCGGCGATCCGGATCGTGAAGGTCAGATCCTGGTGGATGAAGTGCTCAATCGCTTTAAGTGGGAAGGTACTACGCTGCGCTACTGGCAGTCTGCTATGGACAGTAAGAGTGTACAGCGTGCGCTGGCAAAGCTGGAACCTAACAGCAAATATGAGCCTTGGGGATTGGCCGCTGAGGCGCGTTCACACGCTGACTGGCTGATCGGCATGAACATCAGCCGGGCGCTGACCTTAAGACACCATGCTAAAAGCGTGATCTCAGCAGGGCGCGTACAGAGCACTACGCTGCGGTTAATTGTGGATCGCGACAATGCAATAGCAAACTTTAAGAGTAAGAAGTTTTATGAGCTGACTGGAGAGTTTAAAGCCGGCACTGCGGTCTATAAGGGTAAATGGCAAATTCCCTCGGAGCTTAAAGATCCGGATGACTATTTAACTGATGCGCAGGCGGTTAAGAATGCGATTGCCCGCATGAAGGCTGCGCCTGCAGGCAGGATCACTTCATACGAGCAGAAGCTTAAAAGCGAGAAGCCCAAGCTGCTTTATACGCTGACTGATCTGCAGGTAGAATGCAGCAGAAAGTTCGGTTTTTCTGCCAACAAAACTTTATCTATCGCGCAGGAGCTGTATGAAACTCATAAGCTCACTTCATATCCGCGCACGTCATGTCCCTATCTGCCTGCATCGCAGCAGGGGGATGTGGAGCCTATTCTGGCGCATGTGGCTAAGACGTTCCCGCAGTGGCAGTCCTTACTGCATACGGCTGATCCTAAGCGCAGGAGCGCGCTGTGGAATGATGCTAAGGTAAATGAAGAAGCACATACCGGCTTAGCGCCTACCCTGCAGGAGATCAGCCCTGAGAAATTTGCCGGCATCTCTCAAGAGTGCCGACAGGTTTACGAACTGATTTGTAAACGCTATGCGGCGGCTTTCATGCCGGACTGCACCTTTAATGAAACGGAAATAATTACCCAGCTGGACTGCGGCGATGTGTTTGTGTCCAAGGGCAGACAGGTGATTGAATCCGGCTGGAAGAAGCTTTACAGCAGTGACAAACCGGAAGATCAGGGCGAGGAGGAGCCGCAGAATTTGCCGGTGCTGCACAAAGATCAGTTCTCCAATTTAAGCGGCATTACTGCAGTATCTAAGAATACGCAGCCGCCCAAGCCTTTTACTGAAGGCACTTTAGTTAAGGCGATGGAGGAAGTGGCGAAATATGTCACTGATCCGCAGGAGAAGAAGCTGTTAAAAGAAACTTCAGGCATCGGCACTGCCGCCACGCGCGCGGGCATTATTGATCGCTTAAAGCATGTCGGCTATGTGAAGCTTTCGCGCTCTAAGCTTATCTCAACTGAATTTGGGCGGCAGGTTATTGAGGTTATTCCTAAGAAGCTGCAGAGCGCCTCATTAACGGCTGATGCTGAGGAAGAATTAAAGAATATTCAGAAGGGCACCGGCTCGGCATCAAATTTTGAGACAGAGACGGTGAGGTTAGTTAAAGCCATGTTAGAGGAGACCATGATGGCAGAAGAAATTAAGTCCGCTGATCACGTTGAAAAATGCCCGAAATGCGGAGGCAATTTGTACCGTAATGAGAGTAAATTTAAAAAGGGGCAGTTCTACTGGCACTGCGGCGGCTGTAAAGCCAACTTTGATGATGACAGCGGCAGGATTGGCGCAGAGCGTCTTTCTGCTGACTGCCCCAGCTGCGGCAAGAAGATGTCCCGTATCAAATCAAAGTTCAAAGATGAATTCATTTGGTGGTGCGGCGGGTGCAAATCATCTTACAAGGATGATAACGGCAAGGTTGGGACCAAGATTGAAAAATCCGGCAGCAGTTATCCTGCTGAAAAGTGTCCCGTGTGCGGCAAAACCGCTAAGCGCTATCCCAACAAATCCGATCCCAGCAGGTTTCATTGGTATTGTCCTGACTGCAAGTCGTCATTTTTTGATGATGACGGCAGGATTGGCAAAAAATTCGGCGCTTAAGCCTGTGCTTGAGCGCTGAAATGCAGCTGCAGGAGTTTTTCAGGGTGAGCAGTTCCTGCAGCTCAATCAAGTTTACCTTCTGTGATCATCCTGATTCACTTACAGGCTGCGTGCCTTGATACGCAGTATGCTTATGCAGTTGATAGAAATTTATGAGCGCTTTCGCGATCAGTGCATGCACGGCAGACTCTGCTGGCAGGATCAGCCTCTGCCTTACAATGTGCTCACGGGGCGGCCTTTTTCCGGGCTTAATGCAGTACTTTTAGCTCAGGCGGCACCGGACTGCAGTGCCTGGATTGATCATGCCGGCGCTGTGAAGCAGAAACTGGATGTCACTCAAATGCAGCAGGAGTGCATAATTTCCTTTACAGCGCAGGATCAGATGCTGCAGATCAGCTCTTATGCTGTTTACAATCTGCGCGGCACTGCTCTGCAGGCGGAAATGCCCGAGGAGCCGTGGCGCTGTTATGAGCTGCTTGAAAGTCTGCAGGTGCCGTTTAAAACTGCTGAAATTTTCACGCCGCAGGTGCGCTACGCTGAGAAACTGCTTTTAATGCCTCAGGATCGCGGCAGTGTGGAGGCATCAGCGGATGCCTACAATGCGGCCTTATGGATGCTGTCCCAGGAGCAGTCCTGTTTGTCCGTACCTGCAATGATGGCGATCGATTTGGCGGCGGCTAAATTGTGCTTCTATTTTGGCCAGCGCTATCAGCATTTTGTGGATAAAGCTTTAATCTGTGAATATGTGCGGCAGATTGAAGATGCCGAGCAGGGCATTAAAATCCTGCTGGACTGCTGCGCACTGAGTGAGCGGATTTGCTCTAAACTGTTTAAGCTGCAGGCGGCATAAGAGCCTGCATTGAGCGAAGATAAAAGTCCTTATTCTGAGAAAAGCATAATCTGATATTTGCGTCTGAATCTGTGTTTTTATAGAATGTGTACATAAAGTCAAAAAGTTTAATACGAAAAGTGGACAATTGTATTAATTTGTATTAGCTTTAGTTTAGATGCACTATCAGCAGAAGGATTAGGATCTATGGCTAAGGAAGATGTCACGGTAAACTGCAATAATATTATCGTTGAGGATTTTCCGCAGCGGCTTAAGGTGCTGCGTTCGAGACTTGGAAAAACTCAAGGTGAAATAGCAGATTCCTTATCGATTACTTTAGCAACTTACAGTGCGTGGGAACGCGGCACCAGAGTGCCGCGTTTGAAATATCTAACCGGTCTGGCATCTTATTTTGACGTTCCGCTTACTACCTTTATTAAGGAAGAATATGATAAAGCGGTTGTCAGTACTGATCAGGCTTTGGATTTTGATTCCGATAGGGAACAGCTCCTCTTTAACAAAATCCTGATTTTTAATTTCTTCAGACTTAATGAACTGCTTAACGTGCCGAACAATAAGACTGCGCTCTTTGAGGCAATAAAGAGCAGGCCGCAGATGACTTTAGGTTTTGAGCGCTTGGAAAAAGAGCAGTATTTTGCGGTGCTTTATCGCAGCAGCGATATGGTCTGCGCTGATCCGACCGTGTCGGTTCCGCCCAGCGTACTGCTGCTGTGCCGTACCTGCGATGTGGATAGAGATTTTAATATGCAGCGCTTTGCTTTAGTGCGAGTGCTGGATGAAAAGGCGGTAAAACTGCGCCGTGTGCGCCGGATGGACGCAGAGCTTTTTGAGCTGCGCAGCAATGATGAACAGGCAGAGCCGCAGGCGGTGCTGCGTGATAACATGCAGGTGTTTGGGATTTGTCTTAATTTCACAAAGGTTTTTTAGTGAGTCTGATGTCGTACCAGCTGTAAGATCATGTTATGGAAGCAGGATGTTCAGCGAAAAGCTTAGACCGTATTGCCGCTGGTTTCTTTTCGCCTAAATTGCTGTCAGATCTCACAGCCGGCCGCCGCTGTGAGGTTTACGCGGTCGCGCTTTCCTGTTTTGCTTCGCAAATTTCTGACGCATCGAATTTCAGCAATGCCGATTTGGCAGATCTAATCTACAGCTACATGCGAAGGAACATTCGCTGTGAATATTTCTTTCAGAATACGCTCTTTGTCCGCCTCTTAAAAAGAAAAATTTGAGGAGAGATTACATGAGCATCAATAGAGATAAACCCGATCTTTGGAAAAATGATATTTTGCAATCTGTGGATTTGTATAATAGTTGGTTTATGGAATTTGCTCCCAGAGCATTTAGAGAAACACGTGTAACAACAGCAAGTAGCGTGGAGCGTGCTCTTGTTGATACGAGTTATCTGAGAAACATATCGGTCGAACTATTAAAAAATCACCCAGAGGTCTTGCCAATATTAAGGATGTCTACTTGCCCTCCTATAGCAAGAGATCGTCTTGTTGGTTTAGCAGGAGTAACTAAGAGCTTAGTTGAAAACATGGAAGATACGGATAATCCTCGTGTATCTCCTCGAATGGCTGCGGATAGATTATCTGACGAGCTTTCAAAAATAGCCAAAACTATCAATAGGATGGCAGATCCAGATATATTTGTTTGGCTACCAGAAATGCGTGAACCAACTGAACAAGAGGTTCAGAGATCTGCAACTGTTGTTGCAGATAGATTGTGTGGTGCGGTAGCCGATCCGATTATTAGAAATGCTCAAGAGAAACGTCAGCTTGCGGCAATAACACATTTCTTGCAGAATAGAGGTTATACGGAAGCCAATGCCGGAACAAAGTATAACGAAATGGCAACAGGAACATTTTCGTTCCATACTAATGTGCCAGTATTAGTTGCTGAAGGAGCAGAAGATAGAATCAACATTCCTGTTGATGTGGTTATTCTTCCTAAATCGGCACAAGCCGGAGACTTTCCTCTCCTTATTGAAGCAAAATCGGCCGGAGATTTTACCAACGTAAACAAACGCCGCAAAGAAGAAGCTGCCAAAATGCAACAATTAAAAAATACATATGGCAATATGGTATCGTATAGTTTGTTTTTATGTGGCTACTTTGATTCGGGATATTTAGGCTACGAAGCAGCAGAAGGAATTGATTGGATATGGGAACACAGAATAAACGATTTGGAGCAATTAGGGATTTGAGTTTAATAGAATCCAGAAGAATGCAATTACAAACAGCGATTGATAATGGCAAAAGCATTGAAAGTCGTAGACGGTTTGGTCAGTTTGCAACCCCTTATGAATTGGCCCAAGAAATAATGTCCTTTGGTTTAACTTTGCAGGACAAAAAGGAAATCTCTTTTTTGGAGCCTGCATTTGGTACGGGAGCGTTTTATTCGGCTCTTTTATCAGAGTGTGACAAACAAGCTAAAATCATAAACACTGCAATCGGAGTTGAAGTAGACAAAGATTTTTATACTGCTGCCAATGAACTTTGGGGTTACACAAATTTAAATTTAGTAAACGGCGATTTTACTGAAATTGAATCATTTGAAAATGTCAACCTTTTGATTAGTAATCCTCCGTATGTACGGCACCATTATATTGACAAAGAACAGAAGTCCAAGCTCTCAACTATGACACAAAAAGAAACGGGGTTATCACTTTCGGGTCTTGCAGGACTATATTGCTATTTTATTTTATCTGCACACAAGTGGCTCGCTCCAGATGCAATATGTGGCTGGCTTATTCCAAGTGAGTTTATGGATGTTAATTATGGCGGAAAACTGAAAGAGTACCTGCTAAACAAAGTTCATTTACTTAGAGTGCATAGATATAATCCTGAGAACTGTAAATTTGATGATGCTTTGGTATCTTCCTGTGTGGTTTGGTTTAAAAACGAGACCATGGAAAACAATTATGATGTCGAATTTTCTTATGGTGGCACACTTGAAAAACCAGAAGTTAGCCGAAACGTGGATAGAAACACTTTGGGAAAAAGCAGAAAATGGACTCATTTTCCGACCAATGATGAGCGTCTTCTGAGTACTCATACTCCGACATTAGGTGATTTTTTCACGATTAAACGTGGATTGGCAACTGGAGACAACGATTTCTTTATCTTGTCTAAAGAAAAAATTGAAGAACTAAATCTCGACATGAATTTCTTTACACCAATTCTGCCAAGCCCTCGTTATTTAAAATGCAATGAAGTGTTTAGTGATAAATACGGAAATCCCTGCTTAGACACGCAGTATTTCTTGCTTAACTGTACACTCCCAGAAGAGGAAGTGAAAAAGAATCATCCGTCCATTTGGAATTACTTGAGTAGCGGCATTGATACTACTGCACAGAAGTATCTGTGTAAAAATCGTAAGGTTTGGTATTACCAAGAAAATAGATCGGCAACGCCATTCTTATGTTCTTATATGGGCAGAGGAAATGACGAACACGCTGCGCCTTTTCGTTTCATTTTGAACCACACAAGCGCAATTGCCACCAATTCATATTTAATGTTATATCCTAAAGCTACTCTCCAAGAAACAATTGCTCAGACCCCCGACATACTATATGAGGTTTGGAACGCTTTGAGTAACATTACTGCTAATGATCTTGAAAGCGAAGGCCGAGTGTATGGTGGAGGTTTGAAAAAAATCGAGCCAAAAGAACTATCTTATGTTAAGTGCCCACGTTTAGCGAAGTTATTAGCATAAATCAAGAAAACATAAAGGAAGTGAAGCGATACAGTATGGCGGTATCAAAAGTGTGATTTCGATCATTCACGTGGTCCCGCCATATAGTCAGATAATTTTGAGACATCGCAGCCTTCAAGTCTTAGATTCTGTTCCATATAATTTACTTCTTTAAGAGCAGCCTCGCGGCCCTCGGGCGTTTCAGGAAATGCTGAGTACATCTATTTCTCCGCTTCAGTTATAGTTTATTAAAGGGGGTGACTAAAAAGGTCACCCCCGATTTTATGTTCCAGAAACGGTAAAATTTGCAAAACATCATATTTTTGCAAAATGATTTCTTTTAATTTCATATAATTACTTGTAAAATTTAACGAATTTTGCTATGATTCACCCATAGTCAGCGCAGACTATCCGGAGGTGAGTATGGCTAAACCCGTCTTCAGACAGTACCGGCAGCATGAA
>CALXNX010000020.1 GCA_944389865.1 uncultured Succinivibrionaceae bacterium | reverse complement strand
GCGTTGATACTGGCTCCAACAGGAGTCTTGAGCGCGAAGAAGCCCCACCTTCTTCAAGGTGGGGAGTAGGTCACTAAAAGCGTGAAAACACGAGGTCAAACGTAGGTATAGCTGTACAGCAGCCCCTGACAGAGTTTAAGCCAGCCCTCCAGGGTGACGAACAGCATCAGCTTGAAGGGCAGAGAAATCGTCATCGGCGAGACCATCATCATGCCCATGGCCAGCAGAATATTGGAAATGATAAGGTCAATGGCAATAAATGGCAGATAGAGCAGAAATCCTATCTGAAAGGCCTTAGTGAGCTCGGAAATCACAAAGGACGGCACCACAAACACAAAGCTGTCGCGCTCGACTTTGCTGTAGATTTCAGCCGGCCAAATGCGCCTTGCAGTATTGTTAAGGCCGTTGAGGATGTCCTCGTCAGTATTGCTGATTAAAAAGTTTTTGAGCGGTTCAGAAGCGCCGGCGGCGGTTTCAATCAGCTGCGCCGGGCTCATCTGCAGATTAAGCTCGGTCTGCTGCTGCTCGAGCACTTCGTAAGTCTTAACGCCGACCGGCGCCATCACGAAGACTGACAGGATCATAGCAAGTCCAGTCAGCACCATGGTGGGCGGCACCTGCTGTACGCCCAAGGCATTGCGGATTAAAAAGGTCACCACAATGATCTTGATGTAGGCGGTCACCAGGGTCAGAAAAAACGGCACCAGCGCCATTAAGGCGCCCAGCAGAATAATATTGACCGGATTAAAGGAAGTTTCCATTACTAAGGCAGCCTGGTGATTTCAAAGGCATAGCGGTCGCCGACTTCAATCAGACGGCCCAGCGCCGCGCACTGTCCGTTAATCATCAGCTTAAGCGCGGTTAAATCGCGGTTGTGCAGCGTCACCACGCTGCCCTGGTGCAGCTCTTTTAACTCCGAGAGGGTAAAGCTTTGGCGCTCTAATTCAAACACCGCCTCAAGTTTAAGCGCCTCGAGGGCAGTTAAATCAGTTTCAGCCGGTGCAGCGGCATCTGCAGCTGCCGGCACGGCTTTGGGGGCATCAGTCATAGCATTTCCTTTATGATAAAAACCGCCTTTGAGCGTCAGCGCACCTTCAGGTCCAAGAGAGGCCAGAGCGCGCAGCTCTCCTGCCGTCAGCAGGATCTCCCCGCGGCCGGCCGGACAGTCATCTAAGATTAAGGCATCTCCGGTTCTTAAGGATTTTAATTCAGCAGGCGCAAGCTGCATGGTGCCGGCAGCAAAGCCGACTGACACTGCAGGATCGATGCCGGTGCTTGGGGGGGCATGCTGCAGCAGTCTTTCTGCCAGCGTCTGCAGGGTGCTGAGCGCATCGGCATTGCGTAAAATCAGTCTGCAGGGCAGCTCGCCTTCGGGCAGCTGCAGGGTAAAGCTCAGGCTGTCAAAGACGTCGGCAGCTTTGGTCTGCGCCTGATAGCTGCTGACGGAAATATGAGCGTCAATCAGCGGACTTAAGACGCTTAAATAGGGGGTGAGCAGGAGTTCAATCCCGGCAGCCTTAAGCTCAGGAGGCAGCGTCTGCAGGTCCAGCTCCTGATCTTTAAAGGGCGGACTGCGCTTAAGAATGGCGTAATCGAGCGGCTCGAGCAGTACCTGCACGGCCGCAGCGCTGATTTCTAAAGCAAGTCCGGCATTCAGACTGCCGGTAAAGCTGCAGCTGCCTGCTTTAATGAAGGTGCTGTTAAGGCGGTTCAGCGCATTTAAGATCTGGATCTGAGTCAGCGAGGTAAAACGCACGGTATATCCTTATCTATATCCGTAGAACTGCTCCGAGGACTGCGGTGCAGACTCATCTTCGTCAAGCGCTTCAGGATCATTGATGATAAAGCGCACTTCCTGAGTCTCGCTGCGCTCCAGGCCTTCCACTAACAGCGGGCGCAGCTGCACGAATTTTTTAAACTGCTCCTGATTGCGGCAGCTGATCTCTACTGCCAGCAGCCCCTGCAGATCGCGGCGCAGCACAATTTCACTGTCCTGCAGGATCCCGCTGCCGGCGCTTAAGGTCAGCCGCACTTCAGAGCCCTGAGAGTATTTGGGATCGGAGACCAAAATACGGTCAACTAACTGATCGGATAAAGTCTGCAGTTCGCTCTTTATACTGTCCCCGCCCTGCAGGGGAGCTGCCTGCGCCGCGGCGGAGCCGGGCAGCGGCTGGGCCGGCGCCTGATTTAACTGACCTGACATTAAGCCTGAGAAAATGGATGACAGATCGGATGGTTTCTGCTCAAAGCCGGAGCCTTTGTCCGCCCCCTGGCCTGATGCGCTGCCGCCTGACTGATTCCCGCTCTGCTCTTTTTTCTGCAGGGCCTGTTCAAAGCGATCTACGTCCTGTGCCGAAGCCTCGGTTTGGGGAGCCCGCGGCTCTTCAGCAGCTGCACTGCCTGCACTGCTGCGGCTGCGGGAGATTTCATCAAGCGCCATCTGCAGCTCCTTTTATAAAACATGAGGGTTTCTCTGCCCCTTAGTTTAAACGCATAAGCAAAGATTTTTCTGCCCAGCGGCCATATTTTTCTGCAGTGCAGGATTTTCTGCTGCAGAATGTGCTAAAAAGAACAAAAAGAGAGGAACGCAGAGTCATGACCCCGGAAGCACTCGAGCTGATGTATCAGGCCTTTTATCTGATTTTGATCCTGTCGATGCCGCCTATTCTGGTCGCATCGATCGTCGGCATTCTGCTGTCTTTAGTGCAGGCCATCACGCAGCTGCAGGAGCAGACTCTGTCCTTCGGCGTTAAGCTGATTGCAGTCTGCATCACCATGTTTTTAACCGCCGGCTGGTTTTCCGGGGAAATTCTGCGCTTTGGTCAGAACGTGTTTGAGCACTTCTATCAGGTGTTTTAGGCTGTGACCGATGGATCAGCTGGCTGAATTTTTAACCTCTGATGCCGTCAGGCTGCAGCTGATTGCCTTTGCCATCGGCTCGGTGCGTATTTTAGTTTTTGCCTCCTTTGCCCCCTTCTTAGGACCGCAGCTTACTATGGCGGTGATGCTGCCTTTAGTGCTGGCGCTGTACATTCCGGTGCACCCGCTGGTGCTGGAGCAGTGTGCGGCGGCCGGACTGAGCTTTGCCGACATGGGAGATCTGCTGCAGCTGCTTTTGATCTTAGGCAAAGAGGCGCTTATCGGCTTTGTGCTGGCCTATGTCTGCGCCTGCATCTTTTATGCGGTGCTGGGGGCGGGCGTGATCATAGATAATCAGCGCGGCGCCTCGCAGGCGCAGTCGGCCGATCCTTTCGGCGGGGCGGAAAGCTCGCCTTTGGGCACGGCGCTCCTGCTTGCCATGGTAACGCTGTTTTTCAGCTCCGGCGCCTTTATGAATTTTCTGACCATTTTCTACAGCACCTATTCTCTGTGGTCTCCCTTTGCGCTGCTGCCGGGCTTTCTTTATCCCAATGCGGCGATCTATGCCGTGGAGAATCTTGATTTTCTGCTGCTCTCGGCGCTTTTGATCTGTGCGCCCTTTATCCTGGTGGCCTTAATGTGCGATCTGGCTTTGGGGCTGATCAATCGCTTTGCGCCGCAGCTGAATGTATTTATTCTGTCCATGCCGATTAAAAGCGGCATCTGCGCACTGCTGATCATCTTCTATTTGGGGCCGTTCCTTAATCATGCGCAGGATCTGTTTGTGTCCTTAAATGACAGAATTGAGCTGCTGCAGCGCATTTTAGGCGGCGGCTGACTTATGCCGCCGGCCTGCCTTTGCGGTAGAGATATAAAAATACTGTCAGCGCGGCGGCAAACTGCAGCGCGCACAGATACTGCCCCATGGTCAGCTGCAGCGGACCTAACAGACCTAACTGCGCATCAGGCTCACGCCAGAACTCCAAAATAAAGCGCAGCAGCGCATACAGCGCGGCAAAAGCGCAGGCGATAAGCCCGGGACGGTGCAGCAGGCCGCGGCGCTTGAGCTGCCATAAAGCCAGCGCGCACAGCGGACCTTCGGCGGCGGCCTCAAAAAGCTGCGAGGGCCAGCGCGGTCTCAGATCGGCGCTGAGGAAGATCACCCCCAAGGGGCTGTCAGTAACGCGGCCGTAGAGCTCGCCATTGAAGAAATTGCACAGCCGGCCCAGGGGCAGCGTAATTAAAGCGCAGAGGGCCGCGGCATCAAGACACTGCCAAAAGATGCGATCGGCCTTAAAGCCTCTGACGGCCCACAGGGCAAACAGCAGGCCTGCCAGCGCACCGTGAAAGGCCATGCCGCCCTGATAAAGTTTGAATACGGCCACCGGGTGCTCAAGATAGTAGTGCGGTGCATAGAGGCAGATATACGCAAGCCGCGCCCCCACCACAGCGCCTAAAGCGCCGTATACCGCGTAAAAGAGGGCGGTCAGAGGGGTAAAGCGCTGCTGCAGGACGAGCAGCAGCCAGAACAGCGCAAAGCCTGAAACGTAAACTGCGCCGTAAAGTGAGAACGTATCAAAGAGCAGCATGGCTGCATAAATCCTTGACAGGCAGGGCCAGCACTGTAATGATGAATCAATAAACTGCTTTCATCTTAACGCCGGGCCTGCTGCTTTGACAATCAGACTGCAGGCCAGGAGGGAGCATTATGGCCGGGGAGAAAACTGAACAGCCTACAGACAAACGGCTTAGGGACGCGCGTGAAAAGGGCGATATTGCCAAAAGCACCGAGGTGGCCTCTGCTGCGGTAGTGCTGGCGGTGACCGCTTACTTTATTGCGATGGCGGGAGATATCTTTAAGACCCTGTCCTCAACGGTTTCGTACGTGCTGGCTGAGGCGGCGAGACTGCCCTTTGACGAGGCGCTGCGCCTCATGTCCTCGGCGGTGATCTCAGCTGCCGTCAGCATCGTGCTGCCGATCGTGGCAATGGCGCTGACCGCCGCCTTCATCTCTTTAATCTGGCAGACCGGTTTTTTAATTGCCCCCAAAAGCGCCATTCCTAAACTTGAAAATCTCAATCCGGCGCGCTGGTTTAAAAACGTGTTCTCCAAGAAAAATCTGTTTGAATTTATCAAAAACATCCTCAAGGTGGTGGTGCTCTCGATTGCGGTGTACCGGGCCTGCTCGGGACATATGCGGGAAATTTTCATGATCCCGGACGGGGATATGGCAGCGCTGTGGTCAGTCTGCGGCTCGCTGTTTTTTGATCTGATGGTTTATGCAGTGGGGGCTTTCTGCGTGCTGGCGGCTTTAGACTATGTGTATGTCAAATTCAAGTACACCAAGGATCACATGATGTCCCGCGATGAAATCAAAGAAGAATTCAAGCAGAGTGAAGGTGATCCGCATATCAAGCAGAAGCGCAAACAGCTGCATCAGGAAATGGCAAATCAAAATACGCTGGCAAAAACCCGCAAGGCCAAGGTGCTGATCGTCAATCCGACGCATTATGCGGTGGCAATTGATTATGAGACCGGCCGCACCAAGCTGCCGGTGGTGGTGGCCAAGGGACAGGGAGATCTGGCCCGGCGTATGATTGAAACGGCCAGGCAGGAGCACATCCCCATTCTGCGGCAGCCGCCTTTGGCGCGTAAACTCTTTGCCGAAAGCTATGAGGATGAATTCGTGCCCCCTGATCTGCTTCTGCAGGTGGCGGAAGTGCTGCGCATCATTGCCGCAGCCGGGAAGAGCTGATGGCGCTGCGCTATCCGCTGGCTGCGCTGCTGATGTTAAGGCAGCGGCGTTATGATGATGCTTTAAAGCAAAGGCAGCAGCGTCAGCAGGCCTTAAGGGCGGCAGTGCAGGCTGTGGAGGCCAAAAAAGGGGAGCTTGCCGATTATAAAGTCTGGAAGCGCGAGGAAATTGACCGGCGCTATGACGCGCTGCTGGAGCAGGTGCTGACGCAGACTGAATTGGCCCGGTTTCATCAGGGGATCGGCGCTCTTGACATTAAGGAGCATGCCCTGGAAGAGGAGCTGCGCGCCGGCGAGCAGCGCCTGAAGCAGGCGCAGGCTGATTTGGAGGCGGCCAAATCCGAAGCTGTTTCACGGCAGAAGGCGGCGGCTAAGCTCGAGCAGCACAGATCGCTGTTTATGGCCAAGGCGGCGGCGGAGGCCGAGCGGCGCGAGGAAAGCGAGCTTGAGGACTTTACTGTACGTAAAGAGGAGTTTTAGAAAGTTCAGGCAGCAGTGCTGTACGGCTCTGAATGCTGCGGTTTTTATTTTGAAAAATAAGGCTTAAAATCTGACAGAAATCAGTGAAATTTACAGGAGAGTTTAAGATGTCCTTTGAAATTAACGGCAGCGCAGCTCAGGGAGTGCAGAGTCTGTCCGGTATCGGCGGCATAGGCGAAACCGGCAATATTCAGCTGATGTTTGCGCAGCTGCAGATGGAATTGGCACAGACCAATAAGGAAAGCGCGCTGGAAAAAATTGAAGACATTCGGCAAAGTCAGGCCGACTCAGCGGCCTACACTGATGTCATTAACAGCATGCGGGTGCTGGAGGATTATGACACTGCAGAATACGGCGCGCTGCCGACTGATCCGCAGGCGCTGGAGCAGGAAATTGCCGCCTGCACTGCCGCCCTTGAAGATCTGAAAAGCCTTTACAGCAGCAATCAGGCCTTATGCGACGGCAGTGCTACCAGCCCTACGCTCTGGACTAAGGAATCGTCCAATGATTACTGGTTTAATAATGCCAATATTAAGGTTGCGGGCGCTTACGCCCCGCTGCGCAACGGCTATGAGCTTGATCATTACGGCTATGAGGTCAAGCAGGGCATGGAAGCGCTGTCCGTACGCTTGGAGGCCCTCACAGCCATGCAGACTGCGGTGACTTCCACTACGGCGACGGGCGGATCGGTACTCTCAGACTGCGGCATCAGCATTAACGGCAGCTTCACTAAGGACCAGGCCTCCAACTGGCTGGCCAACCTGCAGTCTTCCCAGGAGCAGATCGGCACGGATATTCAGCAGGAAATGGTGTTCGTGCAGGACTTCATGGGACAGTACAATTCCTACACCCAGGGAGCCTCCAGCGCTATTTCCAGCGCTTCTGAGACTTTAAAGGCCATTGCGCGCGGCTGAGCCTGCACGATGTCTGCGTTTTTTGCGCATTTTTGGGAGGCAGCTCTGATTTTTGCCTTAAAAGACGGTCCCTGGTTTTACATTGAGCAGACGCTTTGACATAATGAAACTTAGGAATGAATAATCCCGAAAGGTTTTTATTGGTTTTTCAGGCAGATTTTATTGATGCAGAACTTTGAGCACGCCGTTTTTGAGCCTGCAGATGCAGAGCCCGGCAGTCTGTACGGACTGCTGCAGGCGCAGCTTGCCCAAAGTCAGGACTCCGTATCCGAGCAGTTCAAGCAGTATTTGGTGGAACTGCTGCTGCTGTCACTTGATCCGTCAGCCAGGACGAAGCAGCAGCGCCGCAGACAGGTGCTGTGTCTGTGCGCCTCCTTAGCCTGCAGCGCTCGTACAGCTCTCAAGCGGACCGCCTGCAGGGCCGCGGTGATCCCGGACAGACTTAAGCTCAGTCAGAATGTTCCTGCTGTCAATATTGTGCTGCTGTTTCGCCTTGAAAGGAAGCTGGGCGGCGACGATCAGGATGATAACCATAACCGCAGTCTCTGTGCTGCAGCCTCGTCCTTCCTGAAATCTTCACGTCTTCTATCTGTTTTTCAATCCTTTTTTAATTTTTCTGTTAAGTTTTCGACAGGCGCTGTGCTCAAAGCCCCTGCTCCAGGTTTTATGCTTGTACAGACTGCGCTCTGCCGGCACATCTATCGTAAGTGAGGGAGAAATCAAACATGACTGATGCAATTAACAATTATGCAGCCGGCAGTGTGATGAAGCTGGACGGCGTCGGCGGAATGGGCAGTACCGGCAATATACAGCTGCTCTTTGCCCAGCTGCAGATGGAG
The DNA here is from genome assembly GCA_944389865.1 of uncultured Succinivibrionaceae bacterium. Lineage (GTDB taxonomy): Bacteria > Pseudomonadota > Gammaproteobacteria > Enterobacterales > Succinivibrionaceae > Avisuccinivibrio. The sequence continues at coordinate 32,090 of CALXNX010000020.1, read as the reverse complement.
CTGGCGCAGACTAATAAAGAGAGCGCCTTGGAAAAAATCGATCAGATAAGAGAGTCCCAGGCGGAATCCGCCGCCATCACCGAGGCGATTAACGCGCTGCGCAATTTAAAATCTGAGCTCGATGCCACCGGCAAGGATGATATCGATATTTCCCGCTTCGGCACTTTCCCGGCTGATATGAGTGACGAGGAGCGGCAGGCGCAGATCACTAAGCTGCAGGAATGTATTGATGAAGGCAACTCTCAGCGGGCGCTGTCAATTAAAGGCAAATCCGACGATGCCCAGGGAAACGCCAATAAGGCGGTAACCGGCTATAAGGACTGCACTGCCATGTCGGTAGAGGCCGAGAAGTTTTTGAAGGACAACGGGGTCTTTATCGACAATGACGGCAATGACCGCTGGCATAACCCGGATGAATGGGATGATAATTTAAACGCTATGGCCGGCCGCATGGCCTATCTGCAGGCGGGGGATCTGTGCGAAAAATACGGCATTGAGCTGCCGTCAAGCGGTAAGCTGACTCCGGAGCGCATTGATACGGTGATTGCCTCGCTGCAGGCAGTGCAGGAGGAGACCGGCTCGGATATTCAGCAGGAAATGGTCTTTGTGCAGGATTTCATGGGGCAGTACAATTCCTACACCCAGGGCGCTTCCAGCGCAATCTCCAGCGCCTCCGAGACTTTAAAGACGGTGGCCCGCGGCTAAGCCGCACTCTGACGCGTGCGGCGTTAAGCGCAGCACCCTGCGTAAGGAAGAAATTATGCTGGTTCAGGAAAAACTAAGCTTTATACAGCAGCTGCGCTGCATACAGGTACAGTACTGCTGTGCCCGGCGGCGCGCTGTTAAGTCAGGAGGAAATTACCTATGACTGAGGCAGTAAATAATTATGCTGCATCCGGCGTGCAGAAGCTGGACGGCGTCGGCGGCGCCGGCAGTACCGGCAATATTCAGCTGATCTTTGCGCAGCTGCAGATGGAGCTGGCAAAGACCAATAAAGAAAGCGCTTTGGATAAAATAGAGCAGATCAGAGAGGCGCAGGCTGAGTCAGCGGCAATTACAGCCGCCATCAATGCGCTGCGCAATTTGAAAAGCGAGATGGGGGATGATGATGAAATCAGTATCTCTGATTTCGGCACCATCAATCCCAATCTGACGCCGGAACAGCGTGAGGCGCAGATAAACGAAATTAAAGACTTTATCGCAGAAGCCAAGGATCTGCAGTATAAAGCCAAGCTCGGCGAGGATGAAAATAATCCGCAGGCGGCTTTAAATGAGGCGGCTTCTAATGAAAATGAGTCCACCATGATGCCCGTTGAAATGGAAAATTACTTCAAAGCCAATGGTCTTAATTATGACGACTCCGGCGTTTCACGCCGCCAAAATGCCGGGGAGTGGGGTGAGGCTCTGGTCAGCATGACCGGGAGACTTGCCTATCTTCAGGTCGGGGATCTGTGTGCTGAATATGGGATTGAACTGCCGACCTCCGGCGATCTGACCACTGAGCGCATTGATACCATCATTGCCTCGCTGCAGGCGGTGCAGGAGGAAACCGGCTCGGATATTCAGCAGGAAATGGTCTTTGTGCAGGATTTTATGGGGCAGTACAATTCCTATACCCAGGGCGCTTCCAGCGCTATTTCCAGCGCCTCTGAGACCTTAAAGGCGGTAGCGCGCGGGGGTTAGCATAAACTGAGATTTAAGCGCCAGGCGCAGAGATCAGTTAATGGAATTTTAAGGCAGCTGACGGCCCAGACGTCAGCAGACAGTACAGTTTGATTTGAGGAGCAGATTATGCTGGATCAGGAAAAAATCAACCGTTTTATTGAAGAGACTTTAAATGAGATGCGCGATATTGATGCGCGTCTGGAGCAGGCCAAGGCGGCAGCTGCTGAGCTGGGCACCCCGGAGTTTACGCCGGAGCAGCAGACGCAGGCGCAGGCGCTTTTAGAGGAGGCCAAAGCGCAGGCTGAGGCTGAAGGCAGTCGCCGGCGCACCGCGGTCAGCATCTCTGCTGATGCGCCCAGAAGAAGCAGCAGAAGAGCCCGTACTTTAATCTAGAGCATGGCAGTGCACTGATACATCTGAGGACAGCATGAGCATACAGGCGGTAAATTACGGCCAGGATCTGAGCTTAAATGCTTCACAGCTCAATAATGCGCAGAGTACGCAGACCGGCTCCCTGTCCGGCATGAGCGTGCAGACGGCGGAAGATCCGCTCTCTGCAGTGCAGGACAGCGCTGAAGAGCTGACTTTTGCCCGGGATAACAGCAGGCAGACCAAGCTTGCAGATCGCAAACAGAAGTCGCAGTCGGCGCGGCAGGAAGAGCTGTTAAATCGCGTGCAGCAGCTGCAGGAGACGGTAGAGCATGCGGACAATGACGCCAAAAAGCAGGCGCTGCGCCGCTTTAAGGAGTCAGGCAGCCGGGATCCGGGCAGGCTGTTGGACGATTTAAAGTCCCTGGGCGGTCATGCCTCCTCAGATTATGCTTTTTTATTAAATGAGGCTGAGCACGCAGATGCTGATGATGCGCAGCTGTTAAAGCAGGCTGCAGAGCAGCTTTTTGCGGCCAAAGAAAGTGATATTCGGGCGGTGCTCAATACGCTGCCGGCCGCGCAGGCTGCGGCCGGGGAGGCCGGGCTGTACATCAGCCAGACCTACAGCGAGCTGGCCTCCGGCAAGCCCGAGGCCTCGGACATGCTGAAGTTTTTAGAGACCAGGTTCGGGCGGGAACAGCTGGCGCAGGGCATTGATGCGCTGTTTAAAGCCTTAGCGGCTGATCTGCACAGCGCCGCGCCTTCACGCGATACCGCACTGCTCAACGATCTGGCCTCAGCTTTGGGCCGCACTAAGACTTTAAACGCCAGTTTAGGGCTGGTGCGGGATTTTCCCCGGCGCCTGAATACTGTTTTGGGCTTCAATGCGCAGAAACTGCAGGCGGAAAATCTGCTGAGCGACATGCTCACGCTGTCCAAGGCCCGCTTTATTGCTCCGCTGCATGTGCACAATCTGTACAAAAACGCGGTGCAGACTGCAGATCCCGAGCAGGATGTGCTGGCGGCGCAGGAATTTTTCAATATGCTGCGCAAACTGCCCGTGGAGCTCTTTGACAGTGCTGAGGGCAGGCTGAAGCTGATGGATGCCGGACAGAAGCTGATAGATGAGCTGGTGGATAAAGAAGATGCATGGCTGGAGGGAGGCGCCTGATGGATGAGTCGGCTTTAGCGGATTTTGCAGCCAGACTGCAGCTGAGTGAAATTGCCTTAAGTGCAGATCGGCCCTTTGCCTTTGTGCTTGACGGGCAGTATGCCTGTACGCTGGAATATCAAAGCTCCGACGCGCTGATGCTGACCCTGTCCTTTGAGGTGCCGCCATATAATCATGATGCGCTGCCGCAGGCACTGGCAGCAGCCTCTTATCTGCAGGCGGATAAACTGCGCTTTGCCGTCGCTTTTCATCAGGATAAACTGTGTCTGTTAACTGAGCTTTCACCTCAGGCCAGCGGCGCCGATGCGGTAAATCAGCTGCTTGCCCTGGTGGAAACCGCCCGCTGCCTTAAGGAGCATTAAGCATGGCCGTTGATCTGTTAAATCCGCATGTAGGCATTCAGACCGTGCTGCCGCAGGCAGACGCGGCGCACCTGCCTGATATTCAGCGCTTTGCCGGAGTGGACAACGCTCCTGAATTAAGCTCTATTGCCGCCTACAAGGAGGCAGTAGGTAAAAACGGCTTTGAGCGCAGTGCAGTCAATGCCTTTACCCCGCAGGTAAGCTCGGATGAGCTGCTGCGCCCGGCGGTATTTAACCGGCATTTAAATGAGCTGGAGCACAAGCTGCAGGAATTTTCCGCTGACCGGGATGTCAGACGCTTTCTGCGCGAGGATTTAACGCCGCTGCGGGAAAACCGTGAACTGCTGCAGGCGTTTTTAGGCATGATGGTGGAGGGGTAAATGACGCAGCCGCTTACCCGGGATGAAATGTCAGTGCTGCAGGTGCTGGCCTTTTTCTTCTTATCTACCGGCAATGCCGCCGCAGCCGAGCGCACCGTCAGGGCTATGCTGTCGGTCGATCCGCAGCATGAGTGGGCGCGGCAGTTTTTAATTCTGTGCACTGATGCCAAGGGCGATTATGCCAAAGCCGAGCAGCTGACGCAGCAGCTCGAGCAGTCGGCATTTGCGCATTTTGATGCCAAACAGCGCGCGCTGCTGCTGATTCGAGCGCGGGCGCTGCAGAAACTCGGGCGCACTGAAGAGGCGCAGGCTTTGTGCCGGCGGATCATGGAAGCGGCAGGAGCAGTCAAATGACCTTACTGCAAAGCGCGCGCTTCTGCGCCGGGGCGGTGACCAAACACGCCGACTTTCTGCTGATAGGTCTGGTGGTAGCCGTGCTGGGTCTGATGGTGGTCCCGCTGCCTACCTTCATGATAGATTTGCTGATTTCTGCCAATCTGGCAGTGTCCTTCGTGATCCTGATGATGACCATGTACGCGCCCAATGTACTGGCCTTTTCGTCCTTCCCGTCGCTGCTGCTGTTCACTACGCTCTTTCGCGTGGGGCTGAGCATCGCCACCACCCGTCTCATTCTGCTGCACGCCGATGCCGGTGAAATTATTTATACCTTCGGCAACTTTGCCGTAGGCGGCAACTTTGTGGTGGGAGCGGTGGTCTTCATCATTATTGCCATTGTGCAGTTTATGGTGATTGCCAAGGGCGCTGAACGCGTATCTGAAGTGGGAGCGCGCTTCTCGCTTGACGCCATGCCGGGCAAGCAGATGTCCATTGATGCCGATCTGCGCGCCGGCTCGATTGACTCCGAAGAGGCGCAGCGCCGGCGCAGCAATGTATCGCTGGAAAGTCAGATGTACGGCGCTATGGACGGCGCCATGAAGTTCGTCAAGGGCGATGCGATTGCCAGCCTGCTGATTGCGGCGGTGAATATTGTGGCCGGCACCATTATCGGCGCTACGCAGCGCGGGCTGTCGGCGGGGGAGTCGCTGCAGGTTTACGGCGTGCTCACCATCGGCGACGGTCTGGTGTCGCAGATCCCCTCCCTGTTAATTGCCATCTCAGCGGGCGTGCTGGTGACCCGTTCAGGCGGCGATGTCGATAATGTAGGCGAGCAGATCGGCTCCCAGATCTTCTCGCAGCCGCGCGCCCTGCTGATAGGCGGCGTGCTGATCTTCCTGTTTGCGCTGATCCCGGGCTTTCCCAAACTGCAGCTCTTTTCTCTGGCCTTCCTTTTAGGCGGCGTGGGCTACGCCTTAAAGTATATTTCGGCGGCGCGCAGCCGGGTGCAGGCAGATCCCAAAACTGAAATTAAAAAGAGCTTAAAAGCCGCAGCGCAGCCTAAGCGGCAGTCGGCGGCGGACGGCGAGAGCGAGTTTTCTCCGGTGGTGCCGCTGATCCTCGATTTGGCGCCTAATCTGTCCGATGCCCTTGACTACAATGTGCTCAATGAAGAGCTGATCACCTTAAGGCGCACGCTGTATTTTGATCTGGGCGTACCCTTCCCCGGGGTTAATCTGCGTGAAAATCCCAATCTGCAGGATTTTGAATATGCGCTCAATTTAGATGAGGTGCCGGTGGGCTTCGGCAAACTGCTGGCAGGCAAAGTGCTGGTGCGCGATGATCCTGACAACATCCGCATGCTGGGCATTGAAGTGCAGGAGGGCATGCCCTTCCTGCCCTCTGAAAAGTCCTGGTGGATCAGCGCCGCGGACAGCTCCAGGCTGCAGGCTATAGGGGTGCAGGCTTTGACGCATGAGCGGGTAATTGCGCTGCATTTATCACTGATCCTGACGCGGCATGCGGCGGACTTCATCGGTCTGCAGGAGACCAAATATCTGCTTGATCGCATGGAAGAGCGGGCGCCGGATCTGGTGCATGAGGCCAGCCGCCTGCTGCCGCTGCAGAAAATCGCCGATCTGTTCAAGCGTCTGGTGCAGGAGCAGATCTCTATTCGCGATCTGCGCTCGATCCTGGAGGCCATCATTGTGTGGGCCCCTAAGGAAAAGGATATTGTGATGCTGGGCGAGTATGTGCGCGCGGCCTTAAAGCGGCAAATCAGCTACAAATACTGCGCCGGGCAGAATCTGCTGCCGGCGGTGCTGCTGGAGCCCAACTGTGAGGAAACTATCCGCAAGTCTATTCGGCAGACTTCAGCCGGCGCCTTCCTGGCGCTCGATCCCAATTCCTCCCGGGCGATTATCGAGGAAGTGCGCCGCGTGGTCGGCAGGCACGCCGGCCGCCGTTTGGTGATCATCAGTTCTATTGATATCAGGCGTTATGTCAGACGCCTGATTGAAGGTGAATTTTACGATATTCCGGTTTTGGACTATCAGGAATTAACTCCCGATATATCGGTGCAGCCGGTGGATCGGATCAGACTCTAGGAGATAAAAATGACCGATAAAGTTGAAGTATCCATGCTTGAGGTGCTGGGCCTGCTTAAAGAGGGCTATACCTTTGCCGATATGCAGGGGGTAGAGCCCCAGCAGCTGGAGGCGCTGTATGCGCTGGGCTATCAGTACTACAACGCCCAGAATTATGAAGATGCCGCCAAGGTCTTTCAGGGGCTGTGTCTGTATGAGCCGACTGAAGAGCGCTTCTTTATGGGGCTGGCTGCCTGCGAGCAGAGCTTAAAGCACTATGAAAGGGCCGCTGACATCTATTCAGTGTGCTGCGTACTGTCGGGGCTTACTGACCCCAAGCCGATGTACTATGCCGCGCTGTGTCTTTTGAAGGCCAACCGGCAGGCTGATGCGGTAACTGCGCTGCAGAGCCTTGAGATCATGGGACGGGACGGCAAATTCAAGCAGCAGGATGACGAGTTTTTAACCAAGGGCCGCGAACTTTTGGCGCTGCTGCAGCCTAAGGCTGAATAAGCTTGGGGGAGGATGTTGTATGAGCGTAACTTTAAACGGCGATGCCTCGGCCTTAGGCGGACTTGGCGGCATTGATTTTACCAAGTTAAATGAAGCAGGCCAAAGCGGAAAGTCCCAGAGCGCCTCACTGACCCCGGAGATCAAGCAGCTGCTCTCCCAGCTCAATGAGGCCCCCAAGCTGGATGCGCCCTCAGGGAATTTAGCGCAGGCGGGGTTTATGGAATTAGGCGCGCTGTCTGCTGATGCCATCATGACCATGCTGGGCTTTGAAGAGCGCAAATCGGCGGTCAAAAGCGGTATTTCCGCTATCGAAACTCACCGCCAGGAGCGCGCTGAGGTAAATCAGGAGCGGATTGAAAAGCTCGAAGAGCAGGCGGAAAAGGCGGAAAAAGCCGGCCTGCTGGATAAAATCAAGCAGGTGTTCTCCTACATCGGCATGGCCCTGGGCGCCATTGCGGCCGTCGCTTCGATAGCTATCGGCGCCATGACCGGCAATGCGCTGATGATCGCCGGCGGTGCGCTTTTGATGGCATCGATGGTAGATCAGATTGCCTCAGCAGCTTCCGACGGCAAGGTCTCGCTGGCGGCCGGCTTTGCCGCAGCGGCCAAGGCTACCGGCGGCAACGAGCAGGCCGCTTCGATGGCCGGCAGCGTCTTTTCCATGTTTCTGGGGCTTGCCGGCGGCCTGATGAGCGGCGGCGCCGGCATCAAGAGTGCGGTAGCATCCGGCGTCAATGCAGTGAAAATCGCCAATACCGTCCAGACCGCCAGCAATATTCTGAACGCAGCCAACAGCGTGGCCACCGGCGGATTGACGATTGCCAAGGGGGTGTATGACTCTCAGATCACCAATCTGCAGGCTGATTCTAAAATGCTGGAGGCTATCCTGCAGCGCATTCAGCAGGCCAGCGACATGGATACCAATCAGTTAAAGAAGATCATGGAAAGATCACAGGAAGCTGCCGGCACGGTCAAAGAGATCCTGCAGGACTGCAATCAAACTTTAGGCGCGGTGGTAGCCGGCGCACCGGCAATGGCGTAGAGGAGAAGAGTTTATGAGCTTGAATATAAACGGCTTAGGCACATCGGGGGTATATTCCAGTTCGGGCGTGGAACAGACTGAACAGACCGGTTCCCAAGGCAGGGTCGGCAAGTCCGGCGGGGATCAGATCCCCGGCGCCGGCAGCTTAGGCAGCAGCAGTGCTCAAGTGCAGCTGGAGGCGCCGCGCGGAAGCATAAACTTAGCCGGCGTCGGCGGGGCCTGCGCCAGCTTAGGCGCCTCGGTAATGGCCATCATTCAGCAGGCCACTTCCGACATGGTGCGCGATAACCGTGAGGTCTCCTACGCTGCCGGCATGCAGAGCGCCGAGATGATGGAAAAGCAGGCTGACAAAATGCGCGATATGGCCAAAGTGCAGCTGGCCTGCGCCATTATTCAGGGCGGACTGCAGATCGCAGGCGGTCTGTTCCAGGGGATCATGAGCGGCAAAGGGATCGCCGACGCCAAAATGACTGAAAGTCAAAAGGCCTTATTCAATACCAAAATCAGCTGCTTTGGTCAGATCTTCGGGGCAGCCGGCACCTTTACTGAAGGCATCTCCAAGAACCTTACTACCGGCTATGAGGCGGATATTAAGGATCTGGAGGCAGAGCAGAAGCGCATTGATGCCTATGCTGATCAGGTAAAGTCCATCACCGAGTCGCTGCAGCAGACGGTGTCGCAGGCCATCAGCAGCCTGCAGACCATCTCGCAGAGCATGGTAGAGACCAACAAGCGCATCCTGGGCTGATAAGTAAAAGGAAGGAAGCTTATGCAGGCAGTCACATTGCTGCAGAAACTTGCCGCCGCAGCCGGCTGGAGCCCGGAGCCCTTAAGTTCGTCGGAATTTGCGGGGGCTCAGGCGCTATGGCGGGTAGATTTGGATGACTATACACTGTATTTTGCAGTGTACAGTGAGGATCTGCTGTATGCCTGCGTGCAGCTGCAGCAGCTGCCTGCAGATCCGGAACTGAGCTTCGAGCTGCAGCTGACGGCTGCCAAAGTCACGGCGCATTTGTGGCAGGATCATCCGTTTTATCTGTGCAGCGAGGACGGAGGACTCAGAGCGCAGCTCTATCTGCCCTCTGATCTCGATGCCGACGCAGCAGCTGATCGGCTTGCAGTCTTCCTTGATGATGTGGACTATCTGTCCGCCCAGCTGCAGGCACGGCAGGAGCCGCAGAGACCGGCCATGTTTTGGGGAGGATTTTAAATGGCGCTGAGGGCTTTGACATTTAAAGCCTGGCTGAAAAAAGCCTGCGGCGCGCTGCTGCTCGCTGCCGGACTGTGGTGCTGTGCTGCCGCGGCTGTACCTTACAGCCATTATTCTGACGGCGAGCCCTTAAGCTCAGTGCTGACCGATTTTGCGCGCAGTCAGGGGCTGACTGCGCAGATCTCCGGGCAGCTGGCAGGCTCAGTGAGCGGGCGCTTTGAGAGCGTAGAGCCTGAAGTCTTCTTAAAGGCCATGCAGGCAGCCTACGGCGTGCACTGGTATCAAAGCGGCGGCACCATCTTCTTTTACTCTGAAGATGAAGTGACTCAGGTGATCTACCGCCCGGCATCTCAGAGCTCCCGGCAGCTGCTCTCTGCCTTAAATGCCTCGGCGGCCGCGGCGCCCGAGCTGCCGATCACGGTGGATAAGAGCGGCTTTTTAGTGTTTAAGGGTCCGCAGATTTATGTGGAAAATCTGCTGCAGACCGCCCGGGCTTTTGATACCGGACAGGACAGTCAGGTAGTGATGGAGGTGTTTAAGTTAAAGCACGCCAAAGCTGAAGATCTGCAGATTGAAAGCATGGACAAGGTGGTGAATATCCCGGGCGTAGCCTCTATTCTGCAGGCCATGACCGGCAGTGAGACCCCGGCAGGCGGTGCGGTCAGCGTTACCACTCAAAGCGCCAGAGTTGAAAGTCTGCGCGGACAGGGGCTCTCGCTGCGCGGCGCTGAGGCTGAGCCTGCTGCGGTTCCGTCCGCAGCTGCCCCGCAGGAGCCGGGCGGCGGCACAGGCTTTGCTCCCAATATCATCGCCGACAGCCGCCTTAATGCGGTGGTAATTCAGGATTACCGCTACCGCATGCCTTATTATGCCCAGGTGATCTCAGAGCTGGACGTTCCGCTGCGTCTGGTTGAGCTGCATGCGGCCATTGTGGATATCGATGTCAATGCGGCGCGCGATTTGGGCGTGGACTGGCAGGGCGTTACCAGGAGCGGCAACTGGCAGTTCGGCGGCGGGGTTGGCAGGCCGACAGTCGGCGGCAGCTTCCCGTTTGAAAACGGCAGCGGCGGTATTTTCTCGACGGTCTTTGAAACCGGGCATTCAGCCTTTATGGCGCAGGTGGAACTGCTGGAGGAAGAGAACCGGGCCCGCACCTTAGGCCGGCCGTCCATCTTAACCATGGATAATGTGGAAGCTACCCTTGAGAATACTACTACCCGCTACATTCCGGTGCGCGGCTATGAAAGCTCGGATCTGTTTAAGGTGGAATCGGGCACCGTGCTCAGAGTAACGCCGCATATTATTGAAGATCCGGCCGGCGGAGAGCCCTATATTCAGCTGGTGATTGCGCTGCAGTCCAATCAGGAAAGCAATGCTGACGGCAGCGGAGATCAGGTGCTGGCCAACGGCGAGATCTATGTGTCGCCGGTAAGCCAGACCAAGATCAATACTCAGGCGATGGTGCGCCAGGGACAGTCGCTGCTCCTGGGCGGCTACTATACACAGAACGCCGCTGACGACAGCTCCGGCATTCCGGGCCTGAGGAGCGCCCCCTACGCCGGAGGCCTGTTCGGCTCGGAGGGAACGTCGAGCTATGTGCGCGAGCGCCTGCTGCTGATCACCCCGCGGGTGCTGGATGTGGACAGTCTGACGCTGCCTTCAGGCCTTGATGATCCGCGCTTTAACGTATCGCCTACGCAGAGCGATTATCAAAAGCGGCTGTCGCGGCCGGCCAAAGAGGCCGAAGCGGGCGGCTGCAGCTCCAATGCCGCCGCTGAAGTGTCAGCTGAGGTGGAGGCCTACTCGGGACTTGCCCCGGCTGAAAATCAGCCGGCTGAGGGAAACGGCACCAAGTTAAGCCCGGAGCTGAATTAAGGAGAGGCCATGCAGTTTAAGTTTGTTGCCGGACCGCATTTAGGCGCGCAGTTAAGCCTTGAGCCGGGGGGCTATACCTTAGGTACCGGCGCGGAGTGCGATCTCATTGTAGCTGAGGCCCTGGAGCAGCCCTGCACGGTCAGACTGACGCTCGATGAGAGCGGAGCGCTGAGCGCCGCGCTCATTGAAGGCAGCGCCAAATTAGACGGCAAGGCTTTAGGGGAGGAGCCGCAGCCCTGGCCTGAAGGGACCGTACTGACTATAGGGCTGTCGGCTCTGGTGCCTTTTTCCGGCAGCTTCAGCCTGGAAAAACTCGATCTGGCCTCCCTCGGGCTGGTGTCAGCTCCGCAGACTGCAGCTGAAGCGCAAAGCGCCGAGACTGAGGCGCCGGCACAGCCGGAGGAGGCTCCGGCTGATACAGCGGCTGCAGCTGAGCCGTCCTTTGCCGCGCCTGAAGCTGCAGCCTGCGCAGCTGCAGCTGCCAAAAAACAGCGCCGCTGGCTGCTTTTGCTGACGCTGCCCGGGCTGGCGGCGCTGCTGCTTTTGCTGTCAGCATTAAGCGCCGGCTCCTATCTGTATGGTGAAAGAGCGCAGCAGCGCGAGGCCGTAGCGCAGGCGCAGCGGTTTCTGCAGCAGCAGGGCTGGCACACGGTGGCGGTAAGTTTTGCCGACGGGCTGCTGCGCTTTAAAGGCACACTGCCAGGTGCAGATGATTTGGGCCGTTTAGCAGCGGAGCTGCCGCCGTCCCCTTACGCTGCGGCCTTTGAGATTACTTTCAGCGCTGAAAAGCTGCAGGCGTTGGAGAGAGCACTGGGCGTGCTGGGAGCGCAGGTCAAAGCTGCAGCCGCCGCTGACGGTAAAGTCAGCCTTTACGGGTATGTTAAAGATCCTTACGTGGAGGCTGAGCTTTTAAACGCGGTGCAGCCCTATTTTGCAGACCTGGTGCTGCAGCCGCACTTTAAGTATTTTGAAGAGGCGCTGCCGCTTCTGCAGGAGCAGAGCATGAAGCTGCAGCTGCCGCTTGAATGGGGCAGTGCTGATACGGCGCTGATCTACAGCGGACGCCTGACCTTTGCTGAGCGCGGGCGCATGGAGAAGCTCAGAACCGCGGTGAGTACTGCGCTGGGGGTGCCGCTGAAGTTTTTAAGCGCCGATGAGGCCCGGCAGGTTTTAATTGCCCGCATTAATGACCCTAAGGCCGTGGCGGCCTTAATGCAGTCGGCAGCCGGCGTGCCCGAAGCGGCAGCGCCGGCTGCAGACTCTGCTGCGCCTGCTGAGAGTACCGGCGCTTTCAGGGTGCAGGACGTCATCGGGGTTACCATGCAGCCTCTGCGCTTTATTACGCTCAAAAGCGGGCAGAAGTTTTTTGAAGGTGCAGTGCTGCCCGGCGGTGCGGTGCTGCAGCAGATAAGTCTTGACAGACTGGTTTTAAATCAACACGGAAGGGAGGTGAGTTATGAGCTCAACTGAGTTTGATGCTTATACCTTAGTGAACGCAGGAGACAATGTGCAGTACTTTAAGGAGCTGTCTGAGAAGCTGTTTGCGCTGGAGCAGGAGCTTAAGCGTCAGCTGGATGCCGGACTTACTCCTGATGCCTATAAACAGGCAGCTTTGGAACAGCATGCGGTAGAAACTGCTGCTGAAATTTGTCAGCTGCTGCTGGCTTAAATCAGTTTCAGGGAGATTTTAATATGGATATCGGAAATACCAGCGGCCTGGCCGGCTTAATCAACACCGGACTTAACAATCTTTCGAGCATGGAAAGCCAGCTCAAAACCGACATGGCGGCGGTTTCTTCCTTAAGCAGTGAAGATCAGACCGCGGCCATGCTCAATCTGCAGTTTCAGATGGGCCAGTACAACACCATGGTGGAGCTGACCTCGAGCATCACCAAGAGTCTGTCTGATTCCATCAAGTCCATCAGTCAGAAGGTTTAAGGAGAGCAGGTTATGCAGCAGGAAGATAAGGCCTTACTGGCGTCCTTAGGTTTTGCCGCCTGTCTTAAGGGTAGGTTAGATCTGGGAGTAAAGCTGTTTGAAGATCTGACCAAATTCGATCCGCCGGTGAAAGCGGCTGCGGCCGGACTGGCCTTTGCCAAAATTATCACCGACCAATTTGAAGAAGGCGAGCAAATGCTGCTCGATCAGCTGAAGGCCGATCCTGAAAATTACGATCTCAAGGGGATGCTGGTGCTTGCCTACGCTCTGCAGAAAAAAGAGCAGGAGGCCCGGGAGACCGCAGCGTCAATTCCGGCTGAAGCAGAGAGTGCCGCCGCACTCAGCGCTCAGGCTTTAAGTCTGCTTTAACTGCAGGGAGGCTGCATGAGAACATCGGCGCTTGCCTTAGTGCTGGGAGCTGCGCTCTTAACGGCTGCCTGCGACGAGACCCTGTACAGCAATTTAAGTGAGAGCGATGCCAATGAAATGCTGGTGACGCTGTTAAAACGCGGGGTTGCAGCCTCTAAAGTTGCCGCAGGCGATTTCTATGCCATTACGGTGCCTCAGGAGCAGCTGGTGCTGTCCCTTGAGATCATCGGGGAACACAAGCTGCCGCGTGAGCAGTTTCAGTCCTTAGGCTCGGTATTTGCAGGTCAGGGGATGATCGCCTCGCAGACTGAAGAGCAGGCGCGGCTGGCCTATGCCATTTCGCAGGAGCTGTCCGATACCTTAAGCCGTATCGACGGGGTGCTGGATGCCCGGGTGCATGTAGTGCTGGTGCAGCATGAGCAGTCCTCGGGCTTAACCACGCCGCCTTCCGCCGCCATTTTTATCCGGCATACTAAGGACAGCCCGGTGGAGAGCATGGCTGCAGAAATTAAAGATCTGGCAGCCAAGGCGGTGCCCGGGCTGACCTATGAGCGGGTGAGCATCGTCACCGAGCTCTTTACCGAAAATGTGCGCGCGCCGCAGCAGGTGCCGCTTAAATGGTATCAGCAGCCCGGGGCGCTGGCAGGCGTGATCGGGGCCGGGATCATAGCCGCGGGACTGGCGATCTTTTTAGTGCTGCGCCGGCTGGGCGTAAAAATTGTGCGCTCCCCTCAGACTGAGAGCACGGAGCAGAAAAAGTAAGGGCAGCTGCACATGGACCGGGCATTGGCACTTGAGTTTACAGGTACGCCGCAGCTTATCAAGCGGCTGCTTGACTTCAATCAGCGCTGTTATGCACAGGCGGCTGCTTTAAGGCAGCAGCAGCTGGCGCAGGGCGCTTACGGCAGCTGGTATGAAAAACTCAGCAGCCTCAATCCGGAACTTTCATTATTTGCCTTGAAGCCTGCCGATGTTCTGCCGCCTTTAAGCTCTTTTCAGAGCCTTGGCGGCCGGCTGGCGCTGCTTACGGAGGCTGAATTAAAGGATCTGTGTCTGCTTTTAGGCGCCGCCCGCCGTGCCGAGGCCTTAAGTCATATAGTGCGCCGCACTGAGCTTGCGGCGCTGACGCCTGAGCTGCCTGAGGCCTGGAGGCGCTGGGTCTGTGAGTACGGGCGTTTTGCCCTGCCGCCGCGCTTCAGACTGCACTCTGCGCTGCCAAAAGAACATCCCTCCGCAGCGCTGATCGCATCCGGGGCCGAGCTCTTGGCCTTGTATCCTGCACAGCCTGCAGGCGGCCCGCTGGTATCAGCACTGCTGTCAGCTTGTTTACAAAAGGAGCAGCTGACAGCTCTGCAGGGGTTTAAATCTGCGCGCGAACAGGAGCAGCTGACGGCGCTGTGCCTGACTGCGCTGCGCCGTCTGCTGGGGGTGACACTTGGATAAGCAGTTTATTTTGGGTACCCGTAAAATTGATCTGCAGCCCGGGGCACGCATTGTGCGCCGCGAAGAGCTCAACGTGCTCTACGATGCCGACGAAATTATCAGCAAAGCTGCCCAAGCGGCGGAACGCATTGAGCAGAAGGCGCAGGAAGATTATCAGCGCCGCTATGAGGAAGGCTTTGCTCAGGGGCAGGAGGAAGGCAAGAGCGAGTACGCCATGAAGATTATGGAAATGGTGATGACTCAGCTCGATTCCTTGGAGGGGCTGGAGCAGCAGCTGACCGAGGTGGTGATAAGCTCGGTGGAAAAGCTGATCGGCACCTTTGACAAGCAGGAGCTGGCCGTGCGCATCGTGCGCAAAGCGCTGGCGGCCGTGCGCGGTGAAAAACGGGTTTTAGTGCGGGTCAGCCTGCAGGATGAGCCGGCCGTACGCGCCGATCTGCAGCCTTTTTTGTTAACTCCTGACGGCAGCTCGGGTTATCTTGAGGTGCGCGGAGATCCGGCTTTAAATCAGGGAGACTGCATGCTCGAGACCTCGCTGGGGGTAGTGGAGGCCGGGCTGTCCTCGCAGCTTGCGCTGCTCAGTAAAGCGCTGCGTGAGCGCACGGGAGAGCAGCATGGCGCTTGAATATATCGGGCAGATGCTCTCTGATGCGGTCAATGAAATCAATACGATTGAGGTCAGAGGCCGGGTGGAGCAGGTGATCGGCACCATCATCCGGGCGGCGGTGCCCGGCGTGAAGGTGGGCGAGCTGTGCATTTTAAGAAACCCGGGCGAGGAATGGTCGCTGCGCGCTGAAGTGGTAGGCTTTGCGCAGAATATTGCGCTGCTTACCCCGCTGGGCGATCTTGAAGGCATTTCCTATCACACGGAGGTGATCCCCACCGGACATGTGCTCTCGGTGCCCGTAGGCGAGGAGCTTTTGGGCCGGGTGCTTAACGGCGTGGGGGATGTGGCCGACGGCGGTCCTCCTTTAAAGACGCACCGCTTTTATCCGGTCTATGCCGATCCGCCGGCGGCCATGACCCGCAAGCTGATTGACCGCCCGATCTCTTTAGGGCTTCGGGTGCTGGACGGCGTGCTGACCTGCGGTCAGGGGCAGCGTATGGGCATCTTCGCTGCAGCCGGCGGCGGTAAATCCACTTTGCTCTCGTCCATTATTAAAGGTACCGATGCCGATATTTCCGTGCTGGCGCTCATTGGCGAGCGCGGGCGCGAGGTGCGTGAATTTATCGAACGCGATTTGGGCCCTGAGGGCATGCAGCGGGCGGTTTTGGTGATCTCCACCTCAGACCGATCGTCCATGGAGCGCCTGAAGGCGGCCTATACTGCCACTGCGGTGGCCGAATATTTTCGCGATCAGGGCAAAAGCGTGCTTTTGATGATGGACAGCGTCACCCGCTTTGGCCGTGCGCAGCGCGAGATCGGCCTGGCCGCCGGAGAGCCCCCGACCCGCCGCGGTTTTCCGCCCTCAGTGTTCTCGACCCTGCCCAAATTAATGGAGCGCGCCGGCAACTCCGATAAGGGCTCCATCACTGCGCTTTACACCGTGCTGGTGGAAGGCGACGATATGACTGAGCCCATTGCCGACGAAACCCGTTCAATTTTAGACGGTCATATTATTCTCTCCCGGGCGCTGGCGGCTAAAAACCACTACCCGGCAATTGACGTGCAGCAGAGCGTATCGCGCGTGATGAACGCCATTGTCAGCAAAGAGCACAAGCAGGCGGCGCAGCGCCTCAGGCAGATCCTGGCCAAATACGCCGAAATTGAGCTGCTGGTGCAGCTGGGTGAATATAAAAAAGGCACTGATGCTGAGGCCGACTTTGCACTTTCACATATCGATAAAGTTAACGCGTTTTTAAAGCAGGGTCTGGATGAAAAATCCTCCTTTGATGAAACCCTGAAAGCGCTGCTGGAAACCGTAAAGTAGGGGGGGTAAGGCATGCTGGCAAATTTAATTAAAGCATACGCAGCCGCCTCCGGCATTTCAGGCGCACAGCTGGACAGCATCATCGCCGCTGCCGCTGACGGTCTGGGCTTTACCTTAAATTTCAGACCGCAGATCTGCAGGGTAAGTCAGCTGCAGTCCCAGGACGGCCGGCAGCTGGTATATGCAGTGTGCGCGCTGGGGCAGTATCCGCAGGCTGAGCTGGCCGCAAAAGCGCAGGAGGCGGCAGCGCGCATCAATCAGCTGGGGCTGCTGTGCGCCCAGCCGTTTCTGACTTTAATGGCGCGCGATAATCTGCTGTCCGTCTGCGCCCTGACTGAGATCGCGGAGCTTGATGAAGATCGCTTTTATAACTTCATAGAATCACTGCGGCTGGCCTGCTTAAGGGCCGCCGGGCAGGAGGTGAGCCCGGTGCCGAAGTTCCGGGGGGCAAAACCGCTGACAGCGCTGTCTGAGCTCAGAGCTTTCTGTGAACAAAACAGTCTGCAGCCGGATGAATTTGGTCTGCTGCCAGGCGGGCAGGCCCCGGTGCTGGTGCGGCTTAATCCGTATTTAAAGCAGGTGCAGCTGATAAGCGTGCTGATCCCCAAAGCTGAGGATGATGCCATTCCTGCGGCGCTCTGTCTTAACCTTAAGTGCGCAGGCGATCCGCTGCTGGAGCTGTGCGCAGGAGCGCTGCGGCTGATAAGCCCGGTCTCCTTAGGGCAGGAGCTGCAGGCAAAGCTGCAGCAGCATACAGCGCAGGCTGCAGAATTAAAGCGGCAGTTTACAGCGCAGCAGCAGCTGCAGCAGTCCATGCTGGACTGTCAGCGCGGGCAGTATCTGCTGGTGTAAAGCGCAGCCAGGAGGAGAGTTCAGGATGACGGACAGCATTTCACATCAGCCGACTGGTACTTTAAGTTCACCCCTGCTGCAGGGGACTGATCAGGCTGTAAACCGCGGCAGGCTGACGCACGATGAGCTGCAGCGCACATCAGGCAGCAATGTTGATTTTTATGCCCAGGAAGTGACGCGCCAGCTTTTGGCACTGGGGCACGATCTGCATAAGCCGCTGGATGTATCCGCTTTAGAGCCTGATATGCAGCAGGCGCTGCAGACTATCCGCTCAGAGCGCGGGCTTGCAGGCGGGCTTACCGGCCGGGAAACCTTAGCAGAGCTTACCGGAGTGGATTTTTTAGACCAGCAGAAGCTGCAGCCCGGAGTGCTCAAACCGCCGACGCTGAAAACTGCTGCCCAAGGTCAGCAGACTGCGCCGGCGTCAGATCCTTTAAATCCGATCCCGCAGCATTTTAAGCAGGCGGCCGTTAATGCGGCGCAGGCGCATCAGGATATCTCGGAGAAAAAGCTGCAGATAGGCGGCAAACAGTACAGCCCCTTTGATTTGGCCTGCCGCTTCGGCGGTGAAAATCCGCCCCGCCTTGAGCAGGTGATAAGCGGACTTGCCGCAAAATGCGCCGCTGAGCCTGAAAAAATGTCGATGTTTATCAGCAGACAGGATGCCGCACGCTTAAATGAGCTGTTAGCCAAAAATGACCCTGCGCCGCAGGATGTGGCAGATTTTCAAATGCTCCTTAAGCGCAGCGGCAATCAGCTGATGCAGCAGCTGACGGCATGGGCGCAGACCGGCCTGCAGCAGGGGCAGAGCGCAGAGCAGGTCGGCGGAACTTTAAAGCAGATCCTGCAGCAAATAGCTGATCCGGCTGATGGATCTTCAGTTATAAACCGACTGTTTGATAAGGACAGCGGACTTATCGCCAAGCTTACGGCAGGACAGGAGCCTCCGGCAGCAGCGCCCGCGCCTGATCATGAAATTGAGCTGCTGCGTCAGGATCTTAAGGAAAAGCTGCCGGGGCTTAGTGAGGAAAAGGCTGCAGCCGCGGCCAACTTTATTGCCGCAGAGCCCGGGATGACGCTTGATCTGTATCTTGCAGTCAGCACGATGACGGCGGAATTTGCGGCTAAGATGCAGAACGCCGATTTCGCATCCGGCTTGAATGACAGCTTCACCCAAACCCTGCCTCAGCTTGAGACTCTGCTGGGGCCTGAGGCCTGTCCCCAGGAATTTGCTCAGCTGGGACGCGCGGCCGCCTTTGCGGCCAAACTTAATGGAGATACGGTGCCGCTGGAAACAGCCGTGCGCCTGAATATGCAGTATGCGCGGCAGCTGGCAGCGGCCGGCGGCAGTATTGAGGGCGCCTCACCGGAGCTTAAAGAGCAGCTGGCCCGCTTTGGCAGTCTGAGCGCCTTTTTAAACGGCTTTACCGGTGCGCGCATTCGCCAGGAAGGGCTGGAGCCTAAGCTGGTTGCGGTGACGGCAGATACCCTGCCGCCGGCTGAACTGCAGCAGGCCCGCGGCCGACTGCGTGCGCTGGAATTCCTGCATCCGAACGTGCAGGCGTCTATACTCAAATTCTGTGAAAGATTTAAAGATCTCAACGCAGATGAAACGCTGCGCTTCATTACCCAAAAGCTGCAGCATAAGCAGCATCAGACAGGCGACCAGCCGCTTAATCTCGCGGCAGAGCTTGAACAGCTGGTCCCGGAGCTGGAGCAGCAAAGTACAGCTGAAACTCAAGCAGAGCCTGAGCTCAAGGACAGTGCAGACAGCACTGAAGGAGTGCACCATGTTTAATTGCAGCAGGGCAGAAGAGTTTTCAAGGAGAGCTGCACACTTTATGAATTCAGTTATTAAAACGGCGGCAGCTGCCTTAATGCTGCACGGTCTCTTTGGGGTCAGCGCTGCAGCCGCGCAGACTGCAGCGGCCGAGAACTGTCCTTTTGGGCGTACCATCAAGGTGGCGGTTTATCAGGCAGGCTCATATATTGATTTTCAGAAATTAATCCGCCAGACGGTAAATGCGCTGGCAGCTGACGGCTACATCAGCCTTAAAGACGGGGCGCTTCCCGATGATTTTACCTTTGATGCCGGAGACAGTTACAGTCAGTTGGCGCAGAGCACTCAAGGCAGCTGTATCGAGCTTTTGCCTGACGGTCTTTACAACGGCAGCTGGCAGGATGATAAGGTGCAGTCTCAGGCAGATGCCTTGAAGCAGCGCATCACCCAAAAGGGGGATGTAGATATGATCTGGGCGCTGGGCACTTTGGGCGGGCAGCTGTTTGCCGATTCCTCATTAGGCATTCCGGTGCTGGTAATGACCGCTTCAGATCCGGAAAGCACCGGCATCATCGGACCGGGGGAGTTTTCCAACAAGCCCAATGTGCATGTGCAGAAAGAGATCGGCCGCACCCGCAATGAACTTACCATGTTTTACAACATTTTTAAGTTCAAACGCCTGGGGATCATTATTGACGATGATCCTGAAAACTGGGCCGGACAATCGCTGCCGGCCATCGAGGCCGTCTCCAAAGAGCTGGGTTTTACTTTAGAGCGCTGCATCGGACCGGTTATTGATCAGGATGTTAAAAAAGCCCAGGCCGCTTACAGCAAATGTGCAGCTGATTTGGCCGAGCGCGCGGATGCGGTTTATCTGTCCCTGGGCAGCGGATCTTCGCCGACGCGCTTTTTCTGGCAGATCAAGCCCATAATCGATAAGAAGATCCCTACTTTCTCGCAGACTGGCGGCAGTGAGGTGGAGCGCGGAGCGCTTTTGTCGCTCTCTGATATGGATTTAGCTGAGTCCGGCGCTTTTGAGGCACAGGTAATTGAGCAGATTTATCAGGGTAAAAAGCCAGAGGAGATTTCGCAGTATTACTACGCGCCGCTGGCTTTAAATTTAAATCTGCAGACCGCGCGGCTGATTGAATGGAAGCCGGATTTTGAAATTTTAATGGCCATCGATCAGGTGTTTCAGACCATCGATCTGCCGGATGACAGACCCGCGGTAAATTAAACCTGCAGGTCAGAATAAATTCCAACTACACAAGAGGTAACTTACGATGACTGATGCAGTAGGACTTTCCGGTGCACGGCAGGTGCAGACGCAGCAGACAGAGCAGAGCAGGTCTGCGGTCGGCACTATCGGCAAACACAGCGTGCAGCTGGGGGACGGCCCTAAGATTAACCTTAACAGTATTAAAACAAATAAAGTGCCTTTTGCGGGATTTAGGGCCGCAACAAAAATTGCCAGCGCTAAAACCGGCATGGCGCAGAACGGAGCAGCGCTGGCTGAGATATTTACCTGCAGAAACGGCAGGCTTGATGCCAAGGCTCTGATGCAGACCCTCAAGACTTTTCAGCTGCACCTTGACCGGCATATCAGTTTAAATCCAGGTTTAAATAAAGCGCAGATGGATAAGGAGGCGCTGGCCGCACTGGCCCCGCAGATTGAGAACCTGAGCAATGCTGAACTTGCTTCCGCCTATCAGGGAATTAACTCTGCAGAAACCTCCCTGCTCAAGCAGGCGCTGCAGCGAGAGGCGGCTTTAGGCAATCAGGATGCTAAAGCAGCTTTAGCCAATCTGATGAATGTTGAAGCGCTGCTGTTAGTTGAAGTGGGCAATCGGGTGGTCGTAGGGCGAGATCCTGCAGCAGCAGCGTCCATTACTCCGTTAAGTCAGATGTACGGCTCAGAATTTAATGCCCCTCAGACTGCGCCGGCAGAGCATCGCCATGATATTACGGCAGCTAATTTAGAGACTTTGGTGATGACAGATGCGCACAGCGGTCTGCGTAAAGCTCAGGCTGAGAGTGAAGTGGCGCAGACACTGGCGGCCCGGCAGATAGAAGGTATTGAGCCGCGGCAAATGGGAGATATTCTGCGTTCATCAGAGCTCACCATGAATGCTGATGTCGGCAAGCTGATTGAGCAGCTGGATCATTCAGATGAGCCCTGGAAAAACGCTTTTCATTACTCCAGTGAGGCAGATCAGGGGTTTCAGAGCACTCTTTCTTCTAATGGCTATATGTTAAGAAGAGATGCTGCTGAGACAGCGCTGTTTCCGGAGCTTGCCGGCCGGGAAATAAATCCTGATGAGCGGCCGGTTTATGCAGCCTTAAATCCAGCCAAGCACACAGGTGGAGCGGTTAGTTTATACGGCAAAGCCGCGCTGGTGTTTAAGCCCGAGGTGGCAAGAAGAGCTACCTACACAGTTGATGATACCTTCAGGGCTTTAAAGCTTAAGGTAAATCCTGAAAGAACCAGCGCCTTGTATCAGCTGGTGCCGGGCTTTGTCGGTGAAGGCAGGCTGTCTGCCGATACTGCAGCCAAGCTTGCCGATCCGCACAGCAGACTGCGTACTGATCTGGACCAGATACTGCAGGGCCTTGCTGCCAAGGGTACGGTAACGGCTCATGCAATGGATACGGCCTTAGATGGACTTAAAGGGCAGCTGACGGACAGGGAGCTGCAGCTGCTGCAGGCATTGTGCATTAAAAGCTTTGCCGATCCGGAGGCCAATCAGGGCATTAAAGCTACCTATGACAATATCGAATCTTTGCTGACTCAATTTGCACCGCTGGATAATATGCAGCTGGCAAACAGCGCGGTCAATCGGCAGCAGGGGCAAAATGACCGTGCGGTTCTGACGGTTGCCAGTTATGTGGAAGCTCAGCTGCAGGGCCCGATGATCTTAGAGCGGGATGTGGCTGAGATCCGAGTGAGTGTTGATGATATAGAGCCGGAACAGATGGAAAAGCTCAATGCCTGGGCTCAGGAGCACGGGATAAAGGTAACTTATTTTGGAGATGAAGCCCTAACTGTAAATTCAGAAGAAGTTTCTGAAGCGATGCATTCCGGCAGGGAGTTTGCTGCCTCTCATGTAGATAAGCAGGCGGTAAATGCAGAGCTTAATCGAATCATTGACTCTGATGAGGCCTTTACCCAAAAAATAAAGGACCGCTTTGCCGGCAACCCTTCCATACTGGCCGCTTTTGGGGGGCAGCAGCCGCTGCAGGGCGCGGCACTGCAGTATGTTAAAAGTAAATTTGCCTCTGAGGTGCAGCGGGCCTTAACTCATCCCGACTCAGATAACATTACTGAAGAGGTCCTGATTAATCGCTGCTTTGACGCGGCAGCAGATAAAATGGTCAGAGCTAAAAGTGCGCTGATGTCTAAATTAGATGATCTGGAGTTTAAAACTCCGGAACAGAAACAGGCATTTACTAATTGGGTTTTAAGTGCCAGAACGCTGACAGATCCCAATGAGATGACCATGCTCTACCAGCAGGCAATGCAGCAAAGCGAGCTCCTGCAGCAGCTGGCAGACGAAGGGGCTGACAGTCAGAAGGTGATAAGTGAACTTAACCGCATGTTCCGATCTACAGACAGCGCCTGTGCGCAGTACTACAACTCTATTAAAAAAAGACCGGAACCCGATGAGAAATTTTCACAGTTATACCGCACCTCTTTCCTGTCTGCAGCATTTTTACGCGCTTCAGGCGGTGATATGCAGGCGGTATCGCAAATGCTGGATGTCCCTGAAACCAAAGAGTACTTTGAGGTATGTTCAGCGCTTTCAGATGCTAATTCCGGCCTTATCGATAATGAAGATTTCAGTATCATGAGCTCTGCCAAGGAATCCTTCAACTTCCTCAGAGACACAGTTGCTAAGGAAGCGGGGGTGCAGATGTCGAGACTGGATAATGATCCGCGTTCTTTTGAGCAGCTGGATCCTCAGATGCGCTCAAAAATCAGAGAGCAGTTCCCGCACGCTGCGGCTAAGCTTGACGAGAAGCATCCCTTCAGCGGCGCCCCGGAAGTATTTCAGCCTTTCCCTCAGCCGATCCATCCTGAGCGGATGCCGCAGGATCAGACTGCCAGAAGGCAGTTTTTAATTGATACGCTGCCGGCTTATGCTGCGCATGAACAGAGCTTTGATAAAGATGCAGCGGTACACGGGCGCAATCATGTGGTGAGATCATTCATCTATGCGACGGCTATGTCCAATCTGCTGCAGGAAAAAGGGATTGCGGTGGATATGAACGCAGTGCTCTGCGGCATTGCCGGACATGATCAGGGACGTCAGGCTAACGGGCCGGATCGCTGGGAAGCAGACAGCGCCCGGATGACGGTTGAAAAGATGCAGAGCAGTTACGGGGCTGATACTTTAGGCGCCGCTTATGAAGAGGAGTTTAAAAAGCAGATTGACGGGCACAGCGGCAAGACCGTAGAGGCCATGCTGCTGCAGTCGGCCGATTCCCTTGATATCGGCAGAACTCAGGAGTTTAACCTTGATAAATTCGGCTTTTTAAAGGAAACCTTCAAAGTCGGGGATCGCTATTTTGCTCCTGACGCGCAGGTGCGCACCGAATTGGCCAAAGAAGCCAGACTGCTGCAGATCCTGACCTCGCCGGCCGCTGCTCGCCGCGATGAAATGAACCAGCTGCTGGCATCCTCCATATCAAGTTCAGATCCTGAAGCGGTGATGGCTAAGGTCGAACGGATCAAGCAGGAGATTGCGCAGGATACGCAGGCACAGTTTGCGGTAGGGGATGCCGCTCTGGTGTCCTATATTGAAGGAGTGGTGAGAAATAACCCGCAGATGTTCCCGCTTTTAAACAGGTATTACCGTTAATCTTTATCAGCAGGCAGCTGCGTTCGGCTGCCTGCAGTCAATAGGAGTTTTTATGGATATTCAGGCATGTTTAAACGAACTTGGCGGCGTCACCGGGCTGAATGATCTGAGCCTTGATGAAAATGCCCAGTGCGCGCTGAAATTTGATAATGAGCATGAAGTGACCTTTGCAGCTGATGCTGAAGATCGGGCGCTGCTGCTGTATGCCTCTTTGGGAGTGAGCACGGACTTTCTTGATCTTACGGCGTTAAAGCAGCTGCTGGGCGCCGGCTTTTTAGGCAGCTCTACTGAAGGCGCTGCTTTCGGCATTAATCCGCAGGATGGGCAGCTGTATTTGTGGAAACGTTTTAATGAGGAATTTGCCGATTTTGCGGAGTTTGAACAGGGCATCAACCGCTTTTTGGCCCAGCTTATTTTCTGGAAGGAAAAACTGAGCGGCGGCAGCCGTGAGGCGGCTCCTGCAGCAGACAGCGGCTCTTTTGCCGGCAGTATGCCCTTTGGGCCTTTAGGCGGATTATCCGTCTGACCTCTGGGGGTTAACCTGCAGGCCGCCGCAGCAGGACGGCCTGCAGGACGGCGAGGGCTGGAACTCCCAGTTCAGCGGCGCCTGCTGCGCCTTCATATATAAAAGCTCAGGCAGACATTCCTTAATCTGGGCGCGGGTTAAATCAAAGTCGAGTCCCACGGTGGCCGCTGAAAGCGGCAGACACTGTTTTACCGGGCTTTTGAACATCTTCTCAATTTCAGCAGCCCTCAGCGGGGCGTGAGAGTACAGATCGAGACTGTTGAGTCCGCGTGCGGCGTTGAGTGTGCCTTGGACGGCCGGATCGGGATTTACCGCCCGGATTGGCGATACATAGCTTTGAATTAAATTGCGTCTGATGCTGTAAGGGATCTCAGTGCCCAATATAAAGGCGGGCAGCGAAAGCATGCGGCGGATATAGTGATAAAAGAAAATGCCGCCTGACAGGCACAGCTGATGGCAGTAGGTAAGGAAGAAGTTGACCGCAAAGGTATTGGGGTGCAGTTCACCTGACAAAAGCGCCTGACTTAAAGCCTGCGGGGTAAGATCCAGAGTCCAGCCTGAAGGTCCGGTAAGCCGCGGCGGCCGGCCCGGCTCAATGATGCAGGAGAGCCTTTCATAATCAAATTTAGGCAGCAGATGATAAAACAGCACCGTAAGATGGGTGGAGAACTTGACCTGATCTGCAGGTCCTGCCTGATGGAGCTCCCAGGCCTGAACCGTGCCTGACATGGCGCAGATGAGTTTTTCAAAGAGCGGCAGATTGGTCAGCAGCTGATAAAAATCACTTTCCGGATCTTTAAGATCAGCAGCCATCAGCTTTACCGTCAGCTGATCGATGTCGATGAAAATGGGCTGCGCTTCAAGTGCACTTAAAGCTTTTTGATACAGACTGCGGTTAAAGCGCAGGATGGTGTCGGCAAAGCTCCACTGCTGCCGGCCGGCTTTAAAATCCTCGCCTGCTTTGAGCAGCGCTGCTGCAATTTCAAGGGCGCTCTTTTTTTCATGCGGCAGCAGCGCACCCTGCTCAATGGCGCGCTGAAAGCGGGCGGTCAGGGAGGCGCGCTCCGGGTATGGGCAGCGGCTGATGAAGGCCGCGCGGTATTTATCGCTTAAAAAGCGCAGTGCATAGCGCGGACCTAAGCCTCCGTCAATGCGCGAGGCCAGCGCAAAGCCTGCCGGACAGGCCGGATGCTTGGGGGTAACGGCGGCGCAGGTAAAGAAAAAGGCACAGCGCTTTAAGGCCGCACCGACAGCCGTGGTCAGGAGTGAGCCGCCGACCAGCGAGCAGGGATTTTCAAAACCGCCGTGACCTGCGATGCAGTAATAGGCAGGCAGCTTTAACTGCGCTTCAAGCTGTGCCGTGGGAATTTCAGGATAAAGCCTTGCGCACTCATCGAGCAGAATTCGGCGGAACTTGGCGCTGGGCACGGTGCCGCCGTCAAAAAAGCGCCGGTAATAAGGATACAGCGCCAGTTCGCCGTAGTTACGGCCAAAGTCTTTTAAATGCGGCCAGATGAGAGGCTGCAGCTTTAGAGGTATTTGACGCATGAGCTGTCCTTAGGCTGCAGCCGCTGAGCCTGCAGCACTGCGGCGCTTGAGCACCATAGTCTGTACCAGGCAGAACACGGCGGCAAGCAGCAGCACTGCAGCGCTTAAATATACAAACGATCCGCTGCCCCCGGCTGTCAGCAGCAGGGCCACGAGGAGCGGCCCCAAGGTCTGACCTATGCGCAGCATGCTGTCAAGCAGCATCACTGAGGTATCAGCTCCGACCTGCTGGGGCTTGTCAAAGCGGCTTAAGACCGCAGGCTGTCCGCTTTCGTTTACTGCAGCGGAAATCCCCAGGCAGATCATGGCGCCGGCGGCGGCGGCAATGAAGCTGGGCAGCAGGAATAACAGCGGCACCAGGGCTGAGGCTACCAGGCTTAAGGAGAGCAGCAGATAGCCCTTGGAGCGGGCTTTGTCGATAAGTCGGCCGGTAAGCGGCGCGCACAGAATGATGATCAGCGCATAAATAAAGTTGAGCTGGCCTACGGCGGCGGCGCCGTAATGATGATCGGCAGCAGTTACCGGCAGCAGGAAATTAAAGAAGCCGATGCCGATGATGCTGTAGGGCAGCGCCTGACAGGCAAGCAGACTGAGCGTCTGCGGATCCTTGAGCAGTAAAAACACTGCTCGTACCGAGAAATGCTTTGCAGATGCAGCATCCTGCTCTGCGCTTACACTGCTGTTCTGCGCAGCGCGGCTGGAAAGCAGATAGAGGTAAAGGATTAAATTTACCGCAAAGAGGATGCCGGAGGCGATAAAGGCGGCCTTTATTCCAAGATTGTCGGCAATGATGCCGCCGGTGGCCGCCGCGCACAGTACGCCTGAATACAGGCCGGCTGATAAGGCTGACATGCCGGCGCCGCGCTCTTCCTTACTTACATTGCCGATGACGCAGAGCTGACAGCTTGCCAGCAGCATGCCGTAGCCCAGACCGTAAAGCGCGCGCGAGAGCAGGAACTGATATCCGCTGCCGGCCGAGGCCGCGGTACAGGCCGCTGCGGTCAGCAGGGAGAGACTGAGGATCCCGAGACGCTTCCAGCGCCCCGGATAGGGCTTGGAAAACAGAATATAGAAGGAACTGAGCGCAATAAAGGCCATTTCGCAGATCACGGCTAAGGAGCGCAGCAGCGCCGGATCCAGCGCCGGGAAATCAGCGGCAAAGCTGCCCATGTGCACCGGCACTACGGTGATCGGAATGTACAGCGCCAGCACAAACAAAAAGCTCAGCGGCCGGATAAGGCCGGCTTCAAACGGCGCTTTCTGCGCCTCCCCTTTATAACGCTCCATCCTTCTTAATTCAAAGTCGAGGAGCGAACTTAATTCAAAGGCCAGCACCGAGGAGATGATCAGCAAAGTGATAAGCTTCAGCCCCATATCAAGGAACAGATCAAGCATGACGCTTGACGAAACCGCAACCTGAATGACGCCTAAAAGTCCGGAGGCGGCAAATAAAGGCAGCTCGCTGCCCTCTCCTGCAGGCTGCTGATCCCCGGCAATCAGCTCCCCGGCAGCTGACTTTAAGCTGATGCCGCCGATAACCGGCAGGGACTGTTTTAATTGGGCAAAATATTCTTCATAACCGCTGATGTCGGACAGGGCGATGTCATGGCGTCTGATTTCATCAAAACTGCGGCTTACGGAGGCGCTCAGGGTCTGTTCAAGGCTGGCGCTGTAGTCTGCAATCAGGCGGGTCATCTGCGGCGCGGCGGCAGCGCAGGTCAGCAGCTGACCAAAAAAGAAGGGCAGCATGAAGAGAGCAAAAGCTTTGGCTTTGCCGGCAAAGGTTTGGGGCGGCGTACTGCGCTGGCGCTGTCTGCGCTTCCAGTACAGGACAAAGCCTGCAGCGGCAATAATAAAGGTCAAAAGCGGATAGAGATAGAAGCTGCTGCCGGGTTCCTGAATGGACGCGGCGTAGCTGTCGCTGTACTCTGTCGCGGCGGCAACGTAGCCTAAAACAGCGCCGGAGCGGTTATGAAAGGGGGCAAAGCAGTACGGCACTCCATTAAGTTCGCCGGAGCCTGCGCGCAGCAGCTCAGGGGGCAGCGTCTTCAGGCCGGATACCGAGCTGCCTAAAATAATGCGGCCTGCAGGATCGGTTAAAAAGGCATCCTTAGTGCGGCTTAAGATTTTAAGACTGTAGAGATCATCTGAGGCGCCGCGATAGGTTTCCACCGAGCGCCCGAAAGAGGCCACCACGCTGAGCTTGTCTGCAGTGTAGGAGGTGTTGACCTCAATGAGGGAGGCGTAGGTCTGCGCCCGGTAATCCTGATAGGATGAAACTATCAGGATTAAAAAAAACAGCTGCGCTGCCGCAAAGATGACTAAGGAGACCAACAGACTGCCCAGCTGCAGGCGGGCCGGCGTTTGCGTGTAAGTAGCGATCATAATGTTTATTCTTCATCCTAAAGGCACAGCAATTATAGTACCCGCAGCCGCAGGCTGAAAACACGGGCGCCCTTTTGGGGGTAAGTCCCGCACAGGACGGAGGGAAAGCCGCGTTTTAGGCATATTTTCGGGAAAAACGCGGGCGGAAAATTTTTGATCATAGATTGATCTCAGATCTTTATTTGGGATAAAATGCGGTGCCCCTGAATGTCCAGGGGAGAGTAAAGTCTGTCCCTAGCAGGGACTAACAGGAGATTTTATTTAATGGCTACTATCAATCAGCTGGTGCGTAAGCCCCGCGTGAAGGTGGTTTCAAAGAATAAGGTTCCGGCCTTAGAAGCCTGCCCTCAGAAGCGCGGCGTCTGCACCCGTGTTTACACCACTACGCCGAAGAAGCCGAACTCGGCTATGCGTAAGGTCTGCCGTGTGCGTTTAACCAACGGCTTTGAAGTTACTTCCTACATCGGCGGCGTCGGCCACAACCTGCAGGAGCACTCCGTGGTCCTGATCAGAGGCGGTCGTGTGAAGGATCTGCCGGGCGTGCGCTATCACACCATCCGCGGCTGCTTAGACTGCGCGGGCGTGAAGGATCGCAAGCAGGGCCGTTCCCTGTATGGCGTCAAGCGGCCTAAGGCTTAAGCTTGTCCCCGTACAGTAAGGCCAAACGCGCTAAGTGAGTAAGAAGTTTTAATTTAGTTTTGGATAACCCTGAAGTTACGAGGATTTACCCATGCCCAGACGTCGTGTCGTCGGTCAGCGCAAGATTCTGCCCGACCCTAAGTTCGGTTCTGAACTTTTAGCAAAGTTCATCAATGTCGTGATGCTCGACGGTAAGAAGTCCGTCGCTGAAAGCATCGTTTACGGCGCTTTAGATACCATTTCTCAGAAGAGCGGCAAGGAGCACCTCGCCCTGTTCGAGGAAGCTCTTGATCATATCCGCCCGGCTGTTGAGGTTAAGTCCCGCCGCGTCGGCGGTTCGACCTATCAGGTTCCGGTGGAAGTCCGCCCGGCCCGCGGCAACGCGCTGGCTATGCGCTGGCTGGTTGACGCCGCCCGCTCCCGTCATGAAAAGACCATGGCCCTGCGCCTGGCCGGCGAGATGATGGACGCTGCTGAGAATAAGGGAAGCGCTGTTAAGAAGCGTGAAGACGTGCATCGTATGGCCGAGGCTAATAAGGCCTTCGCGCACTTCCGCTGGTAATCATAGAGGTTTATTAAATTGCCACGTTCAACTCCAATTAATCTGTACCGTAATATCGGTATTAGTGCGCACATCGATGCGGGCAAGACCACTACTACCGAGCGTATTCTGTTCTATACCGGCGTGAACCACAAGATTGGTGAAGTGCACGACGGCGCTGCCACCATGGACTGGATGGAGCAGGAGCAGGAGCGCGGTATTACCATTACCTCTGCAGCCACCACTTGCTACTGGAGAGGCATGGCGCATCAGTTCCCTAATGCGTACCGCTTCAACATCATTGACACCCCGGGCCACGTGGACTTCACCATTGAGGTGGAGCGTTCCATGCGCGTGCTGGACGGCGCCGTGATGGTGTACTGCGCCGTAGGCGGCGTGCAGCCGCAGTCTGAGACCGTGTGGCGTCAGGCTAACAAGTACAAGGTGCCGCGCATTGCTTTCGTCAACAAGATGGACCGTACCGGCGCCAACTTCCTGCGCGTGGTCGAGCAGATCAAGACCCGCTTAAAGGGCAACCCGGTCCCGCTGCAGCTGCCTATCGGCAAGGAAGACAGCTTCGTGGGCGTGGTCGATCTGTTAAAGCGTAAGGCCATTGACTGGCACGATGACGATCAGGGCGTGACCTTTGATTACGCCGATGTGCCGGCTGATATGGTCAATGACGTCGAAGAGTGGCGCGCTAAGATGGTTGAGGCCGCAGCTGAGGCCAATGAGACCTTAATGGAGAAGTTCTTCGGCGGCGAGGAGCTGACCGATGACGAGATCGTGGCCGGTCTGCGCGAGCGCACCCTGCGCGGCGAGATCATCCCGATGACCTGCGGCTCCGCCTTCAAGAACAAGGGCGTGCAGGCTATGCTTGACGCCGTGGTGATGTACCTGCCGTCTCCTCTTGACATTCCTCCGGTGAAGGGCGAGACCTTAGACGGTAAGGCAGATGAGCGCAAGGCTGACGACAAAGAGCCGTTCTCCGCCTTAGCCTTCAAGATCGCCACCGATCCGTTCGTAGGCAACCTGACCTTCCTGCGCTGCTACTCCGGTACTGCGATTTCCGGCGACACTGTGCTCAACTCCGTCAAGCAGAAGCGCGAGCGCTTCGGCCGTCTGGTGTTAATGCACGCTAACAACCGTCAGGAAATCAAGGAAATCTATGCCGGTGATATCGTTGGCGCTATCGGCCTCAAGGAGACCACCACTGGTGATACCCTGTGCGCCGAGTCCGCTCCGATCATTCTGGAGCGCATGGAATTCCCGGATCCGGTGATTTCAGTGGCGGTGGAGCCGAAGACCAAGACCGATCAGGAAAAGATGGCCTTAGCCTTAAACCGCCTGGCTCAGGAAGATCCTTCCTTCCGCGTCCACACCGACGAGGAATCCGGTCAGACCATTATTTCGGGCATGGGCGAGCTGCACCTCGACATCATCGTCGATCGCATGCGCCGCGAGTTCAAGGTAGACTGCAACGTCGGCAAGCCGCAGGTGGCCTATCGTGAAACCATTCGCGGCAAGGTCGAGCAGGAAGGCAAGTTCGTACGTCAGTCCGGCGGCCGCGGTCAGTACGGCCACTGCTGGCTGCGTATTGAGCCGCTCGAGGCCGGCAAGGGCTACGAGTTCGTCAATGAAATTGTCGGCGGCGTGATCCCTAAGGAATACATCCCGGCAGTGGACAAGGGCGTACAGGAGCAGATTGCCAACGGCGTGCTGGCGGGCTTCCCGGTAGTGGATGTGAAGGTTACCGTGTTTGACGGTTCCTACCACGAAGTGGACTCCTCCGAAATGGCCTTCAAGATCGCAGGCTCCATGGCCTTCAAGGCCGGCTTCATGAAAGCCAATCCGGTCCTGCTTGAGCCGATTATGAAGGTTGAAGTTGAGACCCCTGAGGACTACATGGGCGACGTGATCGGCGACTTAAACCGCCGCCGCGGCTTAGTCGAAGGCATGGAAGACGGTCCTACCGGCAAGATCGTGCACGCAATGGTGCCGCTGGCTGAGATGTTCGGTTACGCCACTGATCTGCGTTCGCAGACTCAGGGCCGCGCCTCCTACGTGATGGAGTTCGGCAACTATGCTGAGGCTCCGAAGAACATCGCTGATGCGGTAATTGCTGCCCGTCAGACCAAGTAATTAATTAAATGCTTTAATGCGGCGCTGCCTTAATGCGGCGCCGCCTGTAAAACCATAGGAAATTTTTAACATGGCAAAGGAAAAGTTTGAACGTACTAAGGTTCACGTAAACGTTGGTACTATCGGTCAC